>JACPBO010000011.1 GCA_016180285.1 Candidatus Woesearchaeota archaeon | reverse complement strand
AACCTCCAGCCCTATTTCCCGCAATCTTTCTAAAGCATGGCTAAATTTCTTGCTTCTGCTTGCTCTTGTTTCATCTTTCCGGGCTTTTGTTATAATTCTGATTTCTCTTTTCAGAGCATCAATCTGTTGATTATATTTTGTATTTGTCATTTTGATTTTCCTCCTCTAACTTGTTCATTAAGATAAGAGATTCCTCTCTCATAGGCATTGATTCTTGATTGTTTTTCTATGCATGTTTCAAGAACAGATTCTAGTTCACTAGTTACAGGCACTATTCTAATATCATCTAAAGGCTTAAATTTATTAATATAACTCCAAAGTTCAAATGAGCAACCTGGTAATCCCAATAAGTCTAACCCTATGCCAATAACACCTAAAGAATTATCATCAGAAGTTACGTGAGCAGTACAATAATGGTAACCTTCCTTAGGGTCTGTTTCCAGCAATCCAACAATATATCTCCCATCGCCTTCAACTTGACCTGCATAGAGAAATGCTGTTTTATCTTTGAATGTATATTGTGGAGCATTTTTTCTCATTTGTGTTTCGGCTAACTTAATAATTTGTTCTCGTGTTTTTGTCATTTTGATTTTCCTCTATAACCTTTCAGTCTAGCGATTACTTCTGATGGTTTTACATGATTTTTTCTAAGATAACCAAACAATCAAGCCATATCTCCAAAGGGTATTCTTTTTGAATAACCTCCGACACCAGCTCTTTCAGTGCTATATCCTTGTTCATATACATAGGATCTATATGTAGTCTTAGATCTTCCGACTTTCAAGGCAATGATCCGACTATTAGGAACATATTGCAAAATTATCTTAGTGGATAAAATAGTTGAGCAATCCCAAACATTTCCGTGGAGGGTTTGTATGTAGCTTTTTTTAGAAGTTTTTCTATTAAACACAAGGTCTACTTTTTTTCCAACTGCAGATAACAAAGTTCTAACTATGTCTGCATCATTTTCTTCTTTCTCTAATTTTGCTTCAAGACAAGCAATTTTGTTTCTTATTTTTATCATTTTTCTTTATCTCCTTGAATCAGTCTTGTTTAACCACTTATTAATAACGATAAATATGCTAACTTTATAAATTTTTGTTGTAATCTCAATGGCAACAAAATAGCAATATTTAAATATAAGCGAAACTCTCTGTTATTCATGAATACAGAAGAGCTGCAGGAATTTGGATTGTCGAACACAGAAGCAAAAGTATATTTAGCTTTGATTGAGCTTGGAAAGAGCAAGGCAGGAGAGATAACTAAAAGATCTGCTGTAAACAGGACTAATGTTTATGATGCTTTAGAAAGATTAATTGAGAAAGGGCTTGTTTCTTATGTTTCAGAGAATAATAAAAGAGTCTTTGAAGCAGTAAATCCTCAACGGCTTCAGGAAATTCTAAAAGATAAGCAGGAGAAACTGGGAAAAACAATAGAGGAATTAAAGGCAAGGTATAGCAAAAGCCAGAAGCAGGGAGATGCTTCTGTTTTCAGAGGCAAAAAAGGAATAAAATCTATTTTCGAGGATATTCTTGATGAAAAAAAAGAGCTGCTTGCTTATGGCGCAGAAAGCAGGTTTAAGGACATGTTCCCATTTTACCAAAAGCACTGGAATGACGAAAGGGCAAAAATAGGAATCAAAGTCAAGATGATTTATAATGAGAAAGTAAGGGAGATAAAGAAAAAAGAGCATCTCAAGCTTCTTGAAATGAAATTCCTGCCTGAAACTTATGATTTTCCTTCAACAATCATGATTTACGGAGAGAAAGTTGTTACAATTGTCTGGCTTGAAGAGCCATTTGGCTTTGTGATAAAAAGCGAAGAAGCAGTTAAGAGCAATATAAACTTCTTTAAATTGCTGTGGAAGATTGCTAAATCAGGATATGGAGGCTGAAATTAATTTTTAAGCGAAAGATTTATATATATGGTTTAAAACCATAATACTATTACCTAAGATGGATAATGAAAAACTGAATATACTTAAATTACTTATTGAAAACCAGGAAGAATCCTTCAGTATAAGGAAAATCTCCAGGTTGAGAAAGATAAACTATAAATCCGCATATTACGCATTGAAAAAGCTGGAAAAGGAAGGCATAGCTGCACTTAAGCATACTGGAAACACTACACTTTGTTCTTTTAACAGAATTTTCAATGATTCTGTTTTTATTGTTGAATATGAAAGAAGAAAAGAGCTTTTAAGAGACAAGAATTTTTTAGTAATTTACAATGACTTGTGCAGGGTAAACGCGCCATTTATCGCACTTTTGTTTGGGAGTTATGCTAAAGGCAAACAGGCAAAGCATTCTGATATAGACATGCTTGTAATCACAGAAGACTTTAAGCCAATAGAGCAGGTATTATCGCGTTTTCCTTTAAAGATTCACGCAACTGATATAAGATACAGGGATTTTATTGAGATGCTGAAAAGCAGGGAATTTACAGTTGTAAGCGAGGCAATAAAAAGAAATATAATCTTTATTGGTGTAGAAGAATATTATCGGGTGATGGAGAATGCTAACAGATGAAAGAATAAAGGAAGCAAGGGATAATGTCAAGATGTATCTTTCAGATGGGCTTTTATCGAAGGCGGGTTTTGATAAGCAGGTGTTTAATATACTGGAGAATAACGCCAATGAGAGCCTTAATGTTGCTGAAATCCTGTATAAAGAAAAATATTCGTGGCTTTGGGCTATAGTAACGTCATATTATGCCATGTATTATATTGCAAATGCAGTTTTATATAAACTGGGCTATAAGGTCGGAGAGAAAATTTCGCATAAAGTTACTGCTGACAGCCTTATTGCCCTTGTCAGGGATAAGCTCAAAGCATCATTACTGGAAGAGTATGAAGAAATGCAAAAGGAGGCTCTTGCAGGAATAAAAGTTGATGAGATTATACAGTCCTTTGATTATGAGAGGGAAAAGAGAAGCATATTCCAGTACAGGACAAATGAAAGCGCAAAGGAAGCAAAAGCAAAGACTTCACTTGAACGCGCAAAAGAATTTGTCATTGAGATGAAAAAGTTATTGCCTGAATTCAAGTGAGGCAGTTTATGACGAATGAGCAATTAGCGGTTTTTGGGGCTGTAGTATAGCTTGGTAGAATTCTACCTTGGGGTGGTAGCGGCCCGTGTTCAAATCACGGCAGCCCCACTTAAAAAGCAAATATTTATATATATGTTTTGAATGAAAAAGATTAATCATGTGTTGTTTATTGATATTGCTTGTTAAAAGAGGATTAAAAATGAAACTCAGCAAAATCTTTTTGGTGTTTGTTCTGGCATTGATCTGCCTGCCGTTGGCGTATGCTGCATCATTCACTGTAAAGATGGCTGTTGTCAACAACAGGATCCTTATAGAAGAAAGCGCTAATTTTCTTGTAAACATAACAAATCTCGGCGAAACAACAGACACATACAGGTTTTCAAGCATTGAATCGTGGAATGCAATGACTGACCCTCCGAAAGACTGGATCAGCGGCATTGATGTGGCTGCAAAGCAGACTGCAACTGTGAACATCTCTTTAAGCCCGTTCAGGGATCTGCCAATTGGCTGGGTTTATCCAATTAAGCTAAGGATAACATCAGACAAGACAAAAGAATCTGTAGAAGAGATAGCTTATATCTATCTGAGCTCAGGCAGCAGCAGGCAGGACCAATACATGCCGGCAGTTTCCATTGTTGACATAAATATTGAGCCTAAGCATGTTGATCCAACTCAGAATGCTGTTGTTACAATTAACCTGAAAAACAGGAACAGGCTTAACCTTTCTGATCTGACTGTAAAGATAACATCTGATACAATGAAAAAAGAGGACATAATCACATTGAATCCTCTTGAGCAGAGATCTCTGAAATATGTATTTTCAATAGACCCTTATACCGCGCCAAAAACAGACGAGCTAAAAGTTACATTGATATGGAAGGGCGCTGAGATAGAAATGCAGAAACAAATTTATGACATTATAGAATATTCAACTTTCACTCCTGAAAAAGAATCTAAAAAACAATTTTTGAAGGCTATTGATTATTACACTGTCACAAACGAAGGCAATATTGGGAAGACAGAAAACTTCAAGGTTAAAACCCATCTTTTCTACTGGCTGTTCACTGCAACGAGCCCGAAAGCAAAAGCTGTAAGTGAAGACGGAGTTAAATATCTGGAATGGAGCCTGACTTTAGCCCCTAAGGAAAAAGCATCAGTAAGGGTTGTTACAACATACAGGCCCTTCTGGAGCATCATAATATTAATAACGATCGCCATAATTGCATATTACATCTTCAGAAGCCCTATTTACGCCAGAAAGAGGGCGGTTGTTGTTGCAACAGAAGAAGGCGGGATTTCAGAATTAAAAGTTATAATAAGCGTGAGGAACAGGAGCAACAAAACTTTTGATGATGTAAGGGTTATTGACCGAGTATCGAATATTGCAGAAGTGATGAAAGAGCATTATCTGGGAACATTGGCTCCGAGCAAGATTTTGTATGACGCTAAAAAGGGCACGATGCTGAAATGGGAGCTTGACACAGTTGAGAAAAATGAGGAGAGAATTATAACTTACAAGATCAAATCAAAGCTTTCTGTGATCGGAGGCTTCAGCTTAAAGTCTGCTGTTGTGAAGTTCAGGGACACATCCGGAAGAGAATATTTCACAAGGTCAAACAGCGCGACGATAGGATAAATTTTTAAACAGCAAATGATTTCTAATAGAAAATGCCGAAAAAATTTGATGAATCAGGATTTAATGCCCTGCTTGAAAAATATAAAGATGAATTAGACACTTACGCTATTTTTTTGGTGCTTAATGAAAGAGACATTGCTGTGGTCAAAAAAGATATGATCCGCCTTGGCTCGCAGAGATTTTTAAGAATGCAGAAAAAAGAAAAATTATAAAAATAATTGATGAAGAAAAATTTAAAGGTCTTGTTAATCCTTCTGAAAAAAGCTTAAAAAGCACAATAGAAAAAGTAATAAAAAAAAGCCCGGGTAAATTGAAAAGATTTTATGAAAGTGCAAGCCATATGATGCGGCCTTACGGCATTGATGTGGTGGATCCCGCAGAATATGTCAAAAATAATTATAAAGAAGCATATAGCGGCAATAGTCATTTTAATTTCAACATTAATATTCCTTTTAAAAAGTTCTTCGAGGGATTCAGCATTGATTTTCTCCTTAATGACGTCAATATAGACTCTGCTTCAACACGTGAAAAGTTTATGGATAATATGAACAAAGGAGGCTGGTTCAGCATAAATCATGAAGATCAGACAGTTGTGCGCTATGACTTTTCAAAAAATGCGGGTAGCACAAGCGGATCTATGATAAGGATTACCCGTGACACAGGCCACTCAACACTGGAAACATTAAAGATCCATTCTGCAAGCTGGAAAAACGGAACCCCTCCGACATTAATTGATGGAAATTATACAAAAGGCATAAGCCGGATTATAGCAGAATATATCGAACGCAAAAATGGAAAGGCAATAAAAACGTAGATACTTTCTTTGCCCAGTCTTCATGTTTTGTTATGTCTCTAAAGCAATTTAAAATTAAAAACAATAATCTTTATAAAGAAATAATAAAATACTTTTCTTAATCCCCACCTAACTCAATGGCAGAGTGCACGGCTGTAGATGTCATAATTTGACTTGCCATACTGGCTGAGATGATCTATGACCAGCTGTGACCGTGATGTTGCTGGTAAGATTTCATTGAGAAATCTTGGCAAATTCAAGTCCGGCGGTGGGGATTTAATTTTAATTAAGTTTAGTTTGTATGTGCAGATATTAATTTAAAATCTTAAAAACCGCAAGCTTTATAAAGGGTTGCATTTTCCCCCGTATTATGACAATACTTATCTTTCTATAGACGTTGCTATACTTGCGTAAGCTATGTTTATAGGAGGATTTGTTTCACGCTAATGCCCTGGTAGTGCAGCGGCCTAGCACTTAGCCCTGTCACGGCTATAACCCGGGTTCAAAAAGCGATTGAAAGTCCCGGCCAGGGCGGTTGGGCCGGTAGCTCAGCCTGGAAATGCGAGTTGGGCATCCTTATTGGAAGCCACTCATGGGCATTTAGAGCACCGCACTTTTAAGCAACGCAGAAATGCGGTGGTCGCGAGTTCGAATCTCGTCCGGCCCGTTCATAATATGCAGATGAAAAATCAGTGCCGCAATGCGGCATGGAGCTTTATGCTCCATGTGTTTTTACGAGATTTTTACTAAAAATCTCCGCGAGTTCGAATCTCGTCCGGCCCGTTCATATTTAGGAGGAATAGTTATTCAAAATGAGCAAAGAGACCAAGCACGCATTAGTTCCAAAACACTCTAAACTTAGTGAAAAGCAGAAAGAAGAGCTGTTCAGGAAATACAACATTTCTATGAAAGAGCTGCCGAAAATAATGAAGAATGACCCTGCTATAAAGCATTTAGATCCAAAAGCAGGCGATGTTATAATTGTTGTGAGAGAAAGCGGAACAACAGGCGAAACCATATTTTACAGGGGTGTGGCAGATGCTGAATAGGGATGCGCTGATAAACAGGTATTTTTCAGAACAGAGTTTTATAGATTCTGATATTGAAAGCTTTGATAATTTTATGGAAAAAGAGCTGCAGGTTATAATCGAGGAAAATAAGCTTATCGAGCCTACAATAATTCCTTCAAATGTAGAGGAATACAAGATAAGGCTTGACAAGATATGGATTGAAAAGCCAAAGATAACAGAGGCTGACGGCAGCACAAATAAAATCTTCCCGATGGAAGCAAGGCTGAGAAACATGACTTATGCAGCGCCCTGCTTTATAGAGATAAGCTCGCATATCAACGGAGTGCAGAGGGAAAACTTCCCGACGCAGATAGCTTCTATTCCTGTAATGCTGAAAAGCAAATTCTGCAACCTGCATAAGCTGTCAAAGGATGAGCTTGTTGAGAAAGGCGAAGACCCAAATGATCCAGGAGGATACTTTGTTATAAACGGCACTGAAAAAGTGATAATTAAGGTGGAAGATTTGGCTGCCAACAAACTGCTGGTTGAAGAAGACGAGCTGGGAGTCAGTGAGTTTGTCGGTAAAATGTTTTCAGAGTACGGCTCGTATAAGATTCCTCATAAGCTTGAGCATCTGAAAGATGGAATTTTTTATCTGACCTTCACCAGGGTTAAGAGAGTGCCTTTGATAATAATAATGAAAGCGCTGGGCCTTACAAAAGATGAAGATATTGTGAAATTTGTGAGCCAGGAAAAGCAGTATGACCCCGTGCTTATCAATCTTTATGAGTTTGTCGACATAAAAACAGAGGAGGATGCAGCTGATTATATTGCAAAGAAAATAGGCATCACTCAGTCCAAAGAGATAAGGCTTGAAAGGATGTACGAGATAATTGATAAATTCTTTTTGCCGCATCTTGGGACAAAAAGAGAAGACAGGATTTACAAGGCATACAACCTGTGCAAGATGCTGAAAAAATTCATACAGGTTTCAACTGGAGAACTTTCCCTTGATGACAAGGATCATTATTCAAATAAGAGATTAAAGTTAAGCGGAGATTCGCTTGCAGACCTTTTCAGGGTTGATTTAAAAGTGCTGATAAGCGACCTTCTTTACAATTTTCACCGCCATGTAAAGAGAGGCAAATTTCCTCCTCTAAGGTCATTGATAAGAAACAAGCTGCTGACACAGCGGCTTTACAGCAGCATGGCTACCGGAGCATGGATTGGCTCGAGAAAAGGAATAAGCCAGCGCATACAAAGAATAAATTTTCTTGATACAATGAGCCATCTGCAGCGCGTTGTCAGCCCATTAAGCGCATCGCAGGAAAATTTTGAAGCAAGAGAGCTTCACAGCACTCATCTTGGAAGATTATGCCCGATTGAAACACCTGAAGGAACAAACATCGGGTTAAGGAAAAATCTTGCGCTGCTTGCCAGCGTTACAAAAAATGAAGATGAAACTGAGCTTTTGAAGCAGCTAAAGTCATTTGGGCTGAAGGGCGTGAGATAAAATGGCAGGAGAAGTTTATTTAAACGGGAAGTTCCTCGGAACAGCTGAAAATGCAGCTGACTTTACAGAAAGGATAAAAACCGAAAGAAGAAAAGGCAAGGTTTCAAGCAATGTTAATATTTATTATGACAAGCGAAGCGAGTCTATCTTTATAGAAAATAACCGCGGCAGAGTAAGAAGGCCGCTGATTGTTGTAAGAAATGGCGAGCCTCTGCTGACTGAAAAGCATGTGCAGCAGCTGCAAAAAAACGAATTAACATGGAACGACCTTGTGCAGCAGGGCATTATAGAAAATATTGATGCGCTTGAAGAAGAGAATTCACTGGTGGCTTTCTTTGAAAATGAAATAACAAAAGAGCATACACATCTGGAGATTTCGCCTTTGGCAGATCTTGGATTGGCAGCTGCTCTTGTGCCGTATGGCAATTTCTGCCCTTCAGCCAGGCTTAACATGGGCTCAAAAAACCAGAAGCAGGCAATTGGCATGTATGCTGCAAACTTTTCATTGAGAATAGATATGGATGTCAATATTTTGCACAGCGCCCAAAGGCCTGTTGTAACAACCATGATGTATGCTGCTTCAAATTATGATGAGCATCCTTCCGGGCAAAATCTTGTAGTTGCAATATCAAGCTTCAAAGGCTATAACATGGAAGATGCAATTGTAATGAATAAGGCATCCATAGAGCGCGGTTTGGGAAGAAGCACTTATTTCAGGCCGGCAATTGCTGAAGAGCTGAGATACAGCGGCGGCTTAATTGATGAAGTTTCTGTCCCTGACAAGGATGTCAAAGGCTATAAAAGCGAGAAAGATTACAGATTTTTAGAAGGAGACGGCATAATCTTCCCTGAAGCTTATATCAGGGAAGGCGATGTTGTGATTGGAAAAACCTCGCCGCCAAGATTCTTAAGCAGCTTAGATGAATATAATCTCGCTTCCTCAACAAGAAGAGAAAGCTCAGTCAGCTTAAAGCATGGCGAGGAAGGCGCAGTTGATTTTGTATTGATAACAGAAAATGAAGAAGGCAACAAATTAGTGCAGGTAAGGCTTCGCGACCAGAGAATACCTGAAATAGGCGACAAATTTACAAGCAGGCACGGCCAAAAAGGAGTTATCGGCCTGATTGTTCCTGTAGAGGACATGCCTTTCACTGCTTCCGGAATTGTTCCTGATCTGCTGTTTAACCCGCACGGAATCCCGTCAAGAATGACAATAAGCCATTTAATTGAGATGATCGGCGGCAAAGTCGGATCTTTAAGCGGCCGCTATGTGAATGGAACAACCTTCAATGTTGAAACAGAGGATAATCTTAGAAAAGAGCTGCTTTCACTCGGCTTCAGAGAGAATGGAACTGAAACTATGTACAACGGAATAACGGGAGAGGCATTCGAATCAAAGATTTTTATAGGAGACATGTATTATATGAAGCTTAAGCATATGGTGGCAAATAAGCTTCATGCAAGAGCTCGCGGGCCTATACAGCTGCTTACAAGGCAGCCTACAGAAGGAAGGGCAAAAGAAGGCGGATTAAGATTGGGAGAAATGGAGAAAGACACTTTTGTTGCCCACGGCGCATCATTGCTGCTGAAAGAGAGATTTGATTCTGACAAAACAATAGTGCCGGTCTGCGAGGAATGCGGACTGCTGGCAATTCATGACGAGTACAAGAATAAAAGCTTCTGCCCTATATGCGGGGAGAACACTGAAATCAGCTTTATAGAATTAAGCTATGCATTCAAGCTGCTGATGGATGAAATGAAGTCGCTTGGAATTTATCCGAAATTGGTTTTAAAAAATAAATATTGAATAAAAAACAAAAATGGCTGAAGAAAAAAACAAGGAAAAGGAAGCTGGAATAGCTGAAGAGGCAGAAAAGAAAACTGCTGAAAAAGAAGTGATAATTGAAGAGCAGGAAATTTATGTATACAAGCAAGTAAAGAACATATTATTCGGAATGCTGAGCCCCAAGATGATAAAAAAGATGGCTTCTGTCAAGATTGTGACTCCTGAGCTTTATGATAAGGAAGGATATCCTGTTGACGGCGGCCTGATGGACATAAGGCTCGGCGTAATTGACCCTGGGTTAAGGTGCAAGACCTGCGGCTCAAAGCTGAAAGAATGCACAGGGCATTTTGGCTATATAGAGCTTGCGCGCCCTGTGATCCATATAGAATTTGTCAACTATATAACCGATATTCTTAGGGGAACGTGCAGGGAATGCGGCAGAATAATGCTTCCAAAAGCAAAAATTGAGAAGGCGCTTGCTGAGATTGAAAAAATAGAGAAAGAAAAAGGCACATATGAGGCTAAAGCCCTGATAAAAAGTATTGTAACATACGTGAAGAACGTTAAGAAATGCCCCCACTGCAATGCCAAGTGGAAAAAGATAATAGTTGAAAAGCCAACAACTTTCCTTGAGGAAGAAAAAAGGCTGAGCCCTATTGAGGTCAGGACAAGGCTGGAAAAAATACCTGATGAAGACATAAGATTATTTGGCTTAAAGCCTGAATTTGCAAGGCCTGAATGGATGGTGCTCACTGTGCTGTCAATTCCGCCAGTCACTATGAGGCCGTCTATAACACTTGAATCCGGCGAGAGAAGCGAGGATGACCTGACGCACAAGCTCGGCGATATTGTGAGAATCAACCAAAGGCTGTTTGAAAATATAAATGCCGGAGCGCCAGAAATAATAATAGAGGATTTATGGGATCTGCTCCAGTACCACATCACAACTTTCTTTGACAATGATGTTGCGCAGCTGCCGCCTGCAAGGCATAGGAGCGGCCAGCCTTTGAAAACAATTTCTGAGAGAATAAAAAGCAAGGAAGGAAGGATAAGGCACAACCTTGCCGGCAAGAGAACTAATTTCTCGTCAAGAACAGTTATAAGCCCGGATCCGATGCTTGACCTCAATGAAGTCGGAATTCCTTTGATTGTTGCGATGAAGCTCACTGTTCCTGAAACACTGAGGGACTGGAACAAGGAGTATGTTGTGAAGTTTGTACAAAACGGCCCGAATAAATACCCGGGCGCAAATTACATTGTAAGGCCTGATGGAAAAAAGAAGAAAATAACTGATGAGACAAGGGAGCAGCTGGTAGAAGAGCTGCAGCCGGGATATATTGTTGAGAGGCATTTAATGGATGGAGATGTTGCTATTTTCAACAGGCAGCCAAGCCTGCACAGAATGTCCATGATGTGCCACAAGGTAAAAGTGCTGAGTGGAAGAACCTTCAGGCTGAATCCTGCTGTATGCGCTCCATATAATGCTGATTTTGACGGTGATGAAATGAACCTGCATGTTCCCCAGACAGAAGAGGCAAGAGCTGAAGCTGAAATACTGATGCAGGTCCAGACGCAGCTGATATCACCCAGAAACGGGTTAAGCATAATAAGCTGCATACAGGATGCAATAGTAGGAAATTATCTGCTGACAAGGGAATTTAAATTAAAAAGAAATGAAGCTGTTAATCTGCTTTCAAACGCAGGTGTTTTTGATTTTTCAAGGCTGGCTGACAAAAACGAGGTTGACGGCAAGGAAATATTCTCTGTTTTGCTGCCCCATAACTTTGATTATGTTGGCAGGTCAAAAGCTGCTGATGTTGATGGCAACAAGGATATCCTCATAAGAAAGGGCAAGCTTATAAAAGGCGTCATGGATGGCGCAAATCTAGGCGAGGGATCCGGCTTATTGCTCAGAAACCTGCACAAGCAATATGGCGCTGATTATGCCCTTGAATTGCTGGGCAAGATGTTCAGGCTCGGCATAGAAGTTTTGCTTAGCTATGGCTTTTCAACTGCGATTTCAGATACTGATCTTCCAGAAGAAGCAAAGAAAAAAATCAGGGAAACTCTGGCCAGCTCAGAAGAGGAAGTGCAGAACCTTATACAGCTGTATCACGAGCAAAAACTCGAAACCTTCCCTGGAAAAACAATGCTTGAAACCCTTGAATTGAAAATACTTGAGCTGCTTAACAGGACAAGAAGCGCAGCCGGAACAATAGTTTCAGAGTTTATAGACAAGAAAGCCCACACTTCAATAATGGCTGCTTCCGGAGCAAGAGGCAATATCATCAATATGGCGCAGATGGCTGCTATTGTCGGACAGCAGGCTATGCGCGGCAGAAGAATCGGAAAAGGATATATAGGAAGAACTTTAAGCTGCTTTAAGAGGGATGATTATGGGCCTGCTGCCAGGGGTTTCATCAAGAACAGCTTTAAATCAGGCTTATCTCCGAGCGAATTCTTTTTCGGAGCAATGACTGGCAGAGATTCACTGATGGACACTGCGCTGAGAACTCCGAAATCAGGCTACCTTTACAGAAGGCTTGCAAATGCCATGCAGGACCTGAAAGCAGAGTATGACGGCACAGTAAGGGATGCTGGAGGCAAGATAATACAGTTCAGCTATGGCGAGGATAATGTTGATGTTGCAAAATCTGAAAAAGGAATAATAAATGTTAAAAAAATTATTGAGCTGATGGGAGAATAAAATGGTTGAGGATTTGTTGAAGGAATATGAAGATAAGCTGCCTAAAAAAATACTTGAAGAAATAAAAGAGAATATGCCGAAAGGCTTAGGCAAGGGGAAAATGAAAGAAATAGTTGAATCTGTTTATAATGAATACATTAATGCCCAGGTGGAGCCGGGAGACAGCGTCGGCTTGATAAGCGCTGAAAGCATCGGAGAGCCAGGAACTCAGATGACGCTGAACACATTCCATTTTGCAGGAGTTGCTGAGATGAATGTCACAATGGGGCTGCCAAGGATAATTGAGATTTTTGACGGAAGAAAAGAAATCTCAACGCCGATGATGGAGATACACCTCAAAGAGCCTTATTCAAAAGGCAAGGATATAAGGAAGATTGCCTTGTCAATAAAGGAAACAGAATTATGGGAGATAACAAAGGAGATTTCGATAAATATTGCCGATATGTCGCTTGATGTCAGGCTGGATAAAGAAAAGATGAATGAAATTGACATAACTGCCGGCGCTGTTGCAAAAGCAATAGAATCTGTCAAGGGCCACAGCGTTAAAGTTAAGGGTGAAGATGTTGCTGTAAAGCCAAAGGGGAAAGAAGAAAGCCTTAATGACCTGTATAAGCTTAAGGAAAAATTAAAGAAAGTATATATAAAGGGCATAAAGGGCATTTCACAGGTTCTTCCTGTAAAAAGAGGAGATGAGTTTATAATAATAACAGCAGGCACAAACCTCAAAGACGTGTTTGAGCTGAATTATGTTGATGAAACAAAGACAATATCGAATGATATTTTTGAGATTTCTGAGATCTTGGGAATAGAGGCTGCAAGGCAGTCAATAATAAACGAGGTATTCAAGGTCATGGAGAGCCAGGTGCTGGATATTGATATAAGGCACATCATGCTTGTTGCTGATACAATGTGCACATCAGGCAAGATAAGAGGCATTACAAGATACGGAATTGTGAAAGAGAAGGCGTCGGTATTGGCAAGGGCGTCATTCGAAACTCCGATAAAGCACATGATTGGCGCATCTGTATGCGGGGAAGTGGACGAGCTTAATTCTGTTGTTGAGAATGTAATGCTGAACCAGCCTGTGCCGATTGGAACCGGCCTGCCAGGATTGGTAACGAGAACAAAATAAGGGGCTAAAATGGACACAGAAGAAGAAATTAAAAAATTGGCAAAGAGCAAGAAGCTTATTATAGGCTGCGAGAGGGCCATCAAGCTTTTGAAGAATAAGACGGCTGAAAAGATATTTATATCTGCAAACTGCCCGGATGGCATTAAAAAAGATCTTAAAAAATACTGCAGCCTTTCAGGCGCAAACTTCATCGATCTTAAGCAGAATAACGAGGAGCTTGGCGCGCTATGCAAGAAGCCTTTCTCCGTAGCTGTTGCCTCCGTTGTTAAGGGTTGAAAGTGAATAGGATAAAATACGATATTAGCCTGATGAAGTTCATTTCTCTGTTCGAAACTATAACCGGAGCCAGATTAAAGGATGTTGTTAACGAAGAAGGAAGGCTTTTATTCATTGTTGAAGAAGGCGAGATCGGAAAGGCGATCGGCAAAAGCGGAGTGAATGCAAAAAGGCTGGAAAATGTGCTGAATAAGAGGATAAAGGTAATTGAGTTTAATAATGATCTGCTGCATTTTGTCAGGAATCTGATATATCCTCTTGCTGTGAAAGAAATAAAGGAAGAGAACAAGATCGTCACAATATTCGGGCAGGATGGAAAAACCAAGGGGCTGCTTATAGGAAGAGATGCCCAGAATCTGCGAGCTTATGAGAATGTTGTCAAAAGGTATTTTGAGATTGACGGGATCAAAGTTATTTAGGTCGGTGAAGTAGATATTTTGTGTTATGATTCGATATTCACTTAATAGTAGCTACATAAACGAAAGTTTTATATACTACGCCTTATTTCTTATAATAAATTAACTGGTGATTAAAATGAGTTTAACGGCTATAATCGGAACTTGTGTAGTTGTAGGTTATTTAAGTTGTGACTATGGATTTGCTAAAAATATCGATCGCATAACTAAAAAGATTGAGGCTAAACCCGACGTTGCTTCTGGGATAAAAGGGATTTTTGAATGTACTTATGAAAGTATGAGAATAACGGGGCCTTTTACCTATTATGCTATAAAAAGACATAGAGCCGCATTAGATCGATTACCTAATCAATATGTTATTTGATTCTCAAGAATAATCTTCAAGCCAAAGTCCCCTTCTGTATTTAGCCCTTGAAAATTATTTTGCATAACAACCATTTCCTCCTGCCCAAAAAATCTCCTAGCAGACATTTATCCGGCAATTGCGCAACACGGCCTAAAACAAAAACCTTTATAAATAAACCAAAAATCTTATTTTATAAACATGGCAAGTAAGTCACAAGGGTTAAACTCTGCTAAAAAGCTGATGAGAAGAAGGCATAAAAGCAGATGGAAGCAGAGGCTTTACGTCAGAAGGATACTTAAGCTTAAAGAGAAGTCTGACCCGCTGGAAGGCTCTTCACAGGCGCGCGGAATAGTTCTGGAAAAGGTGCAGCTTGAGGCTAAGCAGCCAAACTCAGCAATGAGGAAGTGCTGCAGAGTACAGCTTATAAAAAACGGAAGGCAGGTAACAGCATTTATGCCGGGTGACGGCGCCCAGAAATTGATTGATGAGCATGATGAAGTCATAATTGAATGCATAGGCGGCAGAATGGGCCGTTCTTATGGAGACCTCCCTGGAGTCAGGTGGAGAGTTATCAAGGTTAATGATCAAAGCTTAATTGCCTTACTTAAAGGCAAGATAGAGAAGGCCAGAAAATGAGTGTCATAAAAGCATTTAATATATGGGGCGCAGAGGGAATAAAAGTAGAAGACCTTGGGCTGATTGATTACATCACAGTTGAGCCAAAGATTGTGCCTAAGACAGGAGCGCGCTATGTTGGCCAAAAATTCCACAAGTCAAAAACTTTTATTGTTGAAAGGCTGATAAACAAGTTGATGATTCCTGGCCATAAAAGCAAGAAGCATTTAAAGACAAGCTACCATATGACCGGCAAGGCAAGCAATGCATATCATATTGTAAAAGAGGCGTTCAAGATTGTTGAAAGGAAACTGAAGGAGAATCCTCTCAAGGTTTTTGTAAAGGCAGTTGAAAATGCAGCTCCCCGCGAAGAGATCATAACAATCGAGTATGGCGGAGCAAGGTATCCTAAAGCAACAGACTGCTCGCCTCAGAGAAGGGTGGACATTGCGCTGCGCTACATGGCGCAGAGCGCATTTCAAAAATCATTCAATTCCAAGAAGCATATTATAGACGCGCTTGCTGATGAGATCATCTTCGCATACCAAAAAAACCAGGCTTCCGGCGCGATAGCAAAGAAGTTTGAAGTCGAAAGGCAGTCAGACAGCAGCAGATAGTTCTTTTTTACTTTAAAGTGGTTAAAAAAAGAAAGATTTATAAATGAACTTTCATTTCTTGGATTGAAAAATAAACTTGATCAAAATGAGCGATATAGAACAAAAGAAAAAAATTATTTCTGAACGGGTTGGAGAAGAGACTTTAAGAATTTTAAAAGATGCCGGACTAGATGTTGATGTAGCACTAACAGAAATGTTGAAAAATGAAGAAGAAGAAAAAGCAATGAGAGAATTAAAAACAGCAATCCCCACAGTAGATAACACCATGACTTCTGAGCTAGTCTATTTATCCGAAAGACTAAGTGATCTTTTTGGTCAAGAGTATGCTAGAAGATTAAGCTTAATTGGTTTATCTAATGATTGCGTACAGAAGCTTTACCTCCAAGAAAAACTTATTATTTCATCTAATGATATGAATGGTCAAAGAAAACAGCCATGGGTTCAGAGGTATTTTATAATGCATGATTCGACCACAGACGTAATGCCCGAAGTTAAGGATATGACGCTGTCTGAATTGATTTTAATCACAGATGATGCAAATTCTGCTTTTTGGAGAGATCGTGAAGTTCTGCCAAAGGAAGCACGGCAGGCAGTTTGTATTGCTGCATCTTGTGCACAATATACTGAAGCAAGGTATGCAAAGGCAGTTAACGAAAGAACAGAAAAGATGGAATGGTCTAAGGCACAAAATGGCGCATATGTGAACAATGAATGTTTGTTGCTTGGAAGATTAAAGTGGGGATATCATGAAAAACCAGCATGGACAAAAGAAACTACTGATTTAAAGCAATACGAAAAATAAAAAATCAAGCGCATAAGATAAAATGAAAAACATAGTCTTAATCGGCGGAATGGGATCTGGAAAAACAACACTTGGAACAGCTCTGAAGAAAGAGAATCCCAATATCAATCTAATCTATATGAACAGGTATGGCGCAGGCATTCCGCTGACTTTAATTGCATCTGATTCTGGATTAATCTCATTGCCGAAAGCCGATTATATTGAAACGATCTTTAAAAATGGGAATATAGAGTGCAAAAAGTTCTCAAGGCAGGAAATGGATGATATTGGCAAAAAAGTTTTTAATGCTTATGGCGATACTATCTGGCCTGAGTTGATTTTACGTTCGGTTATTCCAGGCGTGCAAAATGTAGTTGATAATGCTGTGAAAGCTTCAACTATAAAATATCTCAAAGAGCGCGGCTTATATATCGTGGCTTTGCATTGCAGATTTGAAACTCAAGTGCAGCGAAGGCTGCATAACAGAAAGGGAATTGATCCTGAGAATAAATCTTTGCTTGAAGAACAGATTAAACAGACAAATGCATACGTTGAAGTTGATGCTGAACGCGAATTAGCCCATGCTGTTTATGATAGCGATACATTCGGGCTGGAGCATTATTCTGCCATAGCAAAAGAAATAATCAAAGCAACTAATTACCGCTCTACAAACACATAATGCTTCTCATTGCCTTCCATCTCAAGAAGGATCCTTTTAATGACAACTCTTTCGGGGTTCGGCATTAACTTTACCCTTTTCTTTAGGTCATCAAAGCCTTTAAACGGAGCCTGATCTCTCTGCTCCAATATCTCCCACATATGCTTCTTTCCAAGTCCGGGCAGCAGTTCAAGCTGGTGCATTCTTGTTGTCAGGGGCTGCGCCTTATTGAAGAAATCCACAAATCTGGCTTCATTCTTATGCACAATCTCCTGCACAAAATAGTCCAGCTCGGATTTTGCAGTTCCTGTAAGCTTTGCCATGGACAGCTTTCCAAGTATGTGGTGGATCTTGTCCCTTTTAGCTTCGCCGATATAAACTTCTTCATTCGGAGTCAATGTAATGCCTTTTTTCGGCACTAATTCCAGCAAAGTGAAGTGCTCTTTGCCTATTGCCTGAACTATCGGAGTCTTTAAATGGCTCGGCCTTGTGTCAAAAGGATAGCCATTCGGCAAGAAATCAAGCACCACTACCCATTCTTCCTTTGTTTTTTGCTGGTCCATTCCACCCTCTTATTTTTATCTTGATTATCCTTATATATAAACTTTACTTAGAAATCAGGAAAATTCTTTGATAATGTCTGAAATCTTTTTTATGTTTTCGGCCTTTACAGTGATTGTATACCCCTGCAGAACTGTTTTCAGGTCTTCAGCATTTTTAGGCATCAGGTCAATTATCTTGCAGATATGGGCGTCCTTCATCCTGGGTATGTTAAGCTTGCTGATTTTGTCAAACAATTCCCTGCTTTTTTCTTCGCCCAATCCGGCATAATGCTCCAAATATTCCTCGGTTTTTGCCGCCCTGAAGTTCAACTCGCTGTCCCTTTTCTTTATTCTCTTCAGCTCTTCCTTTACCTCAGATATTCTCATTGGAGTTTCGCTTATTATTACTGGCTTCATTATTCCACCTTTTTAAGATGAATCGCATGCACTAATAAAACTTTTTTCTTTCCCCTGTCTTTTATCAGCACATTGTAGCAGTTCTTGATCTTCTCGGTTATTGTGCCTACTTTCCCTATGAACCTTGGGAAAAAAAGGCCTTTTTGGTAACCCGGTTCAGGCAAAAGCACAACTTTCTCCCCATTCTTTAAATCAGCAAAAAATCTGGTCAGGCTTATCTTTCCCTGCTCTCTAAAGCCTTTTTTGAACTCATTCCTTGTTTTTCTTCTTGACGAGCCGATTCTTTTGGTCATAATGCCAAGGAAAAGAAGCTTATTTAAAAAGCTTTCTGTCAAGAACAGTTCATCAAAAATTTGCGGAATTGTCTAGTTTTCCTTATAAAATTTTATCGCAGCCATTAAGTCATTCTTGCTCAGCCCGAGAAAAAACTTTCCTGTGAAATAAACCAGGGAATGCGCGGAATCCCACAGGAGGAAGCTGTTAAGCTCTTTTCTTCCGTTTTTGATGATCAGCTCAGGAGGCACAAAATAGGAATTGTAGATGTTTTCCTTTATCAGCGGCTTTGTTATGACATCTGGATCAAGCCTTCCTGCCTTTATCATCCTGCCTATTATCCTCGCAGCATCAACAATCTCCTGCTGGCCGTCGTAATTCACGCAGAAATTTACAAAGAAATCAGCATAGTCGCGGGTATCGTCCATTATCTTCTTGATTTTTTCAACAGCCCTGTCCGGGAGATCATACCATTTTCCGATAACAGAAACCTTAATCTTGCTTTCGGAGAGGGCTTTATATTCTGAAAGAGAGCCAAAAAAATCAACAAGCGCGTCAACTATTGAGGGAAAGCTCTCATGCTTCTCAATGCTCAGGGGCGTCAGATAGAATGTTGCTACAGGAATATTCAGCTTTACTGCAAGAGCTATTATCTCCTCTGTTTTTTTTAGCTTTAAGCCATAAAGCTCTTCAATTGTCTTGCCTTTTACAGAATCTTCCATACTTATTGCAATGTGTTTTGGAATGTTTTTATTAATCCCTGCCAAGATATTAAACATTCCCATCATAAAAACGAAAAGATTTATAAACATTTTTGTTTAAAATCAAGAAATGGCTTATTTTTTGATAATTGCAGTCTGCATTGCAGCGCTTTTAATAGGGTCTATAACTGACATTAAGACGAGGGAAGTGCCTGACTGGCTGAATTACTCGCTTGTTGCTGCAGGCCTCGGGATAAGGCTTATATGGGCATTAGCTGCATGGGACATCTGGATTTTATTGTACGGCGTTTTTGGATTTCTTGTGTTTCTCGCATTGGCGTATCTGATGTTTTATACGGGCCAATGGGGCGGCGGGGACAGCAAGATGCTTATTGGCTTAGGCGCTTTAATCGGCCTGGATTTCAAGCTGAACACATTTATGATCTCTTTTTTGGTCAATATGCTTTTTATCGGCGCATTATACGGCGTTGTTTGGAGCTGCATCCTTGCATTTAAGAACAAGAAGAACTTTGTAAAAGTGTTCAAGGAATTTATGCTTGAAAAAAGCTTTATGCTTTGGAGAAGGGCTGTTTTGGTGATTGGGCTTGTGCTGCTTGTATCTGTGTTCTTTGCCCCTAACCCGATATTGAAGCTGCTTATTCTTGTGATTGTCTTTGTAATGATAATTGTTGTCTATCTTTTTACTTTCATCAAGTCAGTTGAAAAGGTTGCTATGCTGAAGCATGTAACGCCTATGCAGCTTACAGAAGGCGACTGGATTGTCAATGACATTCATGTTGATGGAAAGTATGTTGCCGGACCCAAGGACCTTGGAATTGAGAAAAATCAGATCAGGAAACTGATTGGCCTTTATAAAAAAGGAAAAGTCAGGAAGATATTGGTTAAAGACGGGATTCCATTTGTGCCGAGCTTTCTGATCGCGTTTATTGCAACC
Source organism: Candidatus Woesearchaeota archaeon (assembly GCA_016180285.1). Lineage (NCBI taxonomy): Archaea > Nanobdellati > Candidatus Woesearchaeota > Candidatus Woesearchaeota archaeon. The sequence goes on along the minus strand of JACPBO010000011.1, from coordinate 37,821 downwards.
TTGATCTGGGGGAATGTGGTTTTGCTGATTATTTAGGGTTTCAATATGATTACTTTTAATTCAGGAATCTGCTTAAAATGCTCATCAGTTGTCAATAAGGTCATTCCGCTATCAATAGTGATTGATGCTATAAGAATGTCAAATAAAGGGATTATTTTTCCTTTCTTCTCTAACCCGCATTTAATTTCAGAAAACAATTTGGAGCTGTTTTTGGTTGTGTTTAGCAAGGGAATTTTATTCAGCATATCTGCTTTTTCTTTCAATTCTTCTTGTTTACCGACCAACAGCCCATAATAAATCTCAGAATAAGACATTGTTGTGATAAATATAATATCGGATATGATCAATTTTTGCAGTTCGCCTATTACCTTCTGGTTGTTTCTTTCCACTTCAATGTAAACATTAGTGTCCAATACAAAAGCCATTTTTATCTGAACTCGAAGCCCTTCCTGAATTCTTTCATTGCTTTTCTGATATTTTTTGCATCTTCTTCGCTCAATGTCTTTTTTCCAAACAGAAATTCTTTCGTATTGAATTTACTGCACATCTCCTGATGCTCGTCAACTATTTTTGAAAAAAACTCACCCATTTTCATGCCATGCCTTGCAGATTCCGACTTAAATGCCAGCCAGTCTTCATCATTTATGTTTTTTATGCAAACATCCATTTAACATCACCTTCAGTAAGAAAGCCAGAACCTATATTTAAGCTTTTCTGTTTTTTATAACTTTTATAACTTATATAACAAATTAGATTCCTTTGCCTGTGTTAATTATCAGGGCCTTGTTTCTTGGGTTTATTTTGCCTTCGTCAAATCTTTGCAAATATAATGCCAGCCCGGCAGCAGCTGATGGTTCGGTATTGCAATATTGGCTTAATATTTGATATGCTTGTTTTATCCTTTCTTCTGATACTTTAAATACGCCTGTGTTTTTTCCTGTAAATTCCAATGTTTTTAAAGCTAAAAAATCTTGGTCGTCAAATATGATGAAAGGATTATAATTTTTGGTAAGTTTGTCTGCAATGCTTCTTTTTTGTTCAGGCTCTGCCCCTAATATGCTTATTCCAGTAAGCTTTTCAAGCGGTATCTTTAATCTTGGATCTTTGTTTCGTGCATTTCTCGTTTGCCATGTGAGATAATTTTCCATTAATCTCCCAGATCCATAAGGAACATAAATCTCATCAGGGCATTCATTGAATGCTTCATGCACATGCCAATCGTAAAAAACTGCATTAGGCTCTATAATCATCACAGATGTTATATCAATGCCATTTTCATTATTAGTTAATCTTTTTATATCGCCAGCAGTTAGGGGCTTTTTGCTTAAATCTGCCCTGTAAATGTCAGCATGCAATCCTTTTAATGTCTCTAACCTCTCAGTAAGTATATAAGAATCCACTAAGAGCTTCATTGGCGGCAGCTCAAATTTTTCAAACATATTTGAAACAGATCTGCCAACATTCCCTGCTGTAACATAAGTCAATCTTGGAACAACTAATGAGCCAATATTTCCATTGACTAAGCCCGATTTCTTTTTTAAGTACAGCCCTCTGGCATAATCCCTGAATAAAGCAGTCAATTCCCAAGCCATCCTGTCTTTTATAGTTTGAGTGGGGTTGCTTCTAATGTCTGATTCGTCTTTTACAAAAACATTCTCGCAGCCTTCTAATTGCTTGACCGGGGTTGCTTTCCATTCTGGGTTTTTTGGGTCGTTCTCGCTAAATATTGGAATCTTATCTGCCCATTTTTCTACAAGCTTCCAATCCATGACTAAAGGGTATTCAAGTTCCTTTATTACTTCCGCATTTAATGCCATTTTATTCCTTTTTTAAGAATGTTTTTAGTGCATATTCAACAATATGGGATTTATTCCTGAACCTGCCTTCTTCAATGACTTTCTCTGCTTCCTTAACTAAGGTTTGATCCATTGAAATGCTTAATTTAATTTTCATTTTTGCCACAGTACAATCATACTACCCGGTAGCAAGAATCAGTATATAAGCTTTTCTATTTAAATTACTTTATAGTAGTTAAAAATAGAAAGATTTAAAAACAAGCATAGTTTCTTGGTTATCATGAATATTGACGCTGTAAAAGGGATACTAACTAACAAGCATCTCAGCTATGTTTTAAAGAATTTTGCCAAAGAAGGCGTTGATCATCCTTATTCTCTGTCCAGGGAATTTGTTGTTAAATTCTTAGGCCGCCAAATGTTTGGCATAACACAAAAGCCCAAAGCTGGCTTGCGGTTTGAAAATCATTCACATTCACGTTTCTCTGACGGCGATGATCTGAATGCGATAGTCCAATTATTGTTTGAGAAAGAGATTTCAATATGGTCGCTTACAGATCATGAAAATTCTGAGGCATTTGATCAGTTAAAAGAAGGCAGATATAAGCTTAACATCAAAAATAAGTGCGAATTGGAAGTGAACAATGATGGAAGGTCAATGGTAATCCATTCCCAAGACAGGCAGCTTGTTCTTTTGAGGTCAATTGAATACTGGACAGATAAGGGCGAAATAGGAATTCATTGCTATAAAGGCAGACTGCCATATAAAAATATCCCCCTCGATGAAACAATTGACAGGGCGTTTGACATGGGAGGCTATGTTGTCATCAACCATCCCTATTTTTGGGAGGGCATTGGCGCTAATGGGAGAAAAAATATCGAAGAAGCTGTTGATAAAGGCGCTGCTGCGATTGAAAAGAATGGAACCGAAACATTGGTTCAGATTTATTCTCCGGTAAGGGCAGAACTGGATGCCGGGGAGTTTAACGTTCCTCTTATAACTTCCGGCGACGCACATAGGTTATACATGTATGGCTTAAGCGGAATAACTTTTGATGAAAAAGCATATGAAAATGCGCTCAAGCAAAACGGAATGAACCATGCAGATGCTGTTAAAAATCTAGTTTCTTCAGGAAATTTTGAAACTTATCTGAATTATTTGAAGCTAAAGGAATTTTTGGGATTCTTTTCATTTGGAGCTGCAAAAGAGGCAGAAAATGGATAAGAAAATAGAAGCACTTTTGCTTAAGTTCAGGGAAATCACCAAAGCAGAGCAAAGGCTGACAGATGAAGAAAAAGAAATATTTGAAAATGTAGAATATAATAGGCTCTACAACCAATTAAAAATATATAATAAACAAGTTGTTATAAAAGCAATAAACCCAAACACCGGAGAGATTTTTTATGACGGAGATTGCGGTGGTGAAAGGTTCAATATGACAAGTGCGGGGTATAGGGAAAGTAAAAAAGGAATGAAGGTTTATGTGATAGGACCATCGTTATTTAAATAAATTTAAAATGTGCTTCCAAATTTTTTGAAATATGCTTGAAGCAGGCTCTTTGGAGATTTTATCAATTTGTTTTTCTTCCTTAATTTCTGGTTCTTCTGGAGAACTTATCGGGATTAGAGAATAAATATCTAATAAGTGTTGCCTACATGGTTGTTGCATTGTTTCCCATCTTTCTTGCCCACACCAATCTCTTACAGTTAATTCCCCTGTAATTCTTACAGTCTGATTGCTTTCTGCAAATCTCTTAATTTGATCATTAGATGAGAAAATTGTATTGGAAGTATTGCTGTATCTAAAAATGCAACCTTTTAAACAATGTATCGTACCAATTGCATCTATTCTCTCATATTTCACTTCTTCAGTTAGGATTTTTTCAAAATTTTCAGAATAATCAGGATAACAACTTACATTATGGTTTTGTAATCTAACATCTTCTACAATACCTTCTTTTTGGGAATCATCTGCATATTTTTTAATATCAGAATAAGTTGAATTTCTTGTAAAATAGACCATATAGCTCAAATTTAAAGGGTCAAGTGGACTTGATGGGCTAGCAACATGTGGTTTCCAAAGAATATTATGCGTCTGCTTTTCTGTTGTTCCTTCTTTAAAATGAACTACTAAACTTCCCCTATAAACAAAACAATCTTTGCTAACTTCTTCTATGCTTGAATCATTAAGGCTTTTTAAACGTATAATTGAGTCTCCGCTGATCGCAAGCTCAAAAACATCTTCATCTATGGTTGTTGGATTTGCATAAATCTTTACCAATTCGCCTTTATCTACTATCACCTCTTTTCCTCCTGAAACAGGCAATAAAAAATGATAAAAAGGAATTTTTATAATTCTCCTTTCTGTTAAATTACTGCTGGTTTTTCTGACTTGTATTATTCCTAATTCGAAATATTTGTTTTCTATGCCTTTATTAACTGTTAGATTCCAAGAGACAGGAGGCAGGCCTATATTCACTATACTGCCTATTAAGATTTCTTTAGCATCGGAATTGAAATCCCAAATTTCACTAGGAGAATTTGCTCCAAAAACAAAACTAACAAACAACAATATAATAAAGCCTATGCTGAATTTAGGGTGCTTTTTCATTATCTAAGGTATTCTCTCCAGCTGCTTTATCAGGTAATTCTCCTCTTTCCCGATCTTCTCGGGGATCTTCTCAGTCTTGTCTTCGATCACAATCGGCTTTGGCTTTTCCCTTTCAAACTCTCCGATCTTTTTCGCCTGCTCCTTGAGCTTAAGCTCGACTGTTGACATCTCTTCTTCGCTTAATTGCTTTGGCTTCCAGTTGAAATTAATATTGTCATTTTGAGCTCTTGGGATGATATGCACCATAAAGTGCGCTGCTTTCTGGCCTGCTGCAATTCCGTTCGTAACAATGATATTTGTCCCTTCTGCCTTTAATGTTTCAAACACAGTCATGGAAATCCTGTTTGCAATTTTAAACAATGCATCAACAAGAGGATCAGGAACCTGCTCGATTATCGGGTAATGCTCTTTCGGCATGACAAGGACATGGCCCACATTTGCAGGGTTCAAATCAAGGATTGCGATTATTTTTTCATCTTCATAGATCTTCTTTGAAGCGGCTTTTCCCTCGATTATTGCGCAGAAAGGGCAGTTGTCCATCATTTTCCGCCGCCCAATAATTTTGCAATGTCATCAAGATCCACTTTTTCTTCTGATTTTTTATCTGTTTTTTCTTTTTTAGCTTTCTTTTCAGGTTTGATTTCTTTTTTTTCTTCAAGCTCTTTCTTAGGCTCTTCTACAATTTCCGCTTCCACTGCTCCGAGTTTTTCAGCCAATAGCTTTCTTACTTTGTTCAGATCGTCCTCGCTGATTCTATTATGAGGAATTTCCAATCCAACATTATCATTTTCAACTCTTGGGATAACATGGACCATAAAATGCTGCGCTTTCTGGCCTGCTGCAATGCCGTTTGCAACAAATATCGTTGTGCCATGGCTCTGCAATGCCTTCAGGCTTACCTGCGACAACGCCTTGGCAACCTTGAAATAATAGCCGACTTCATCTTCCGGAATCTGCGGCATAATGGAATAATGCTCTTTTGGGAGAACAAGCATATGCCCTGGATTGGCAGGATTGATGTCAAGCACTGCAATGCACTTGTCATCTTCATAAACTTTCTTTGACTGCACTTTGCCGGAGATTATATGGCAGAATACGCACTGCTGCTTCTGGAATTCCTTAAGCTCCTCTGGAGACATCTTGCTGATCTTCTCCTGCATTGCATCTGATTGATCTTTAGTGAGCTCCATTTATGATTAAATTGATTATTGGTATAAAAATGTTGCGGCGATTTGGCGTAAGCGACCAAATTTTCCTTTAAATCGCCGTTGTACTCTTTTATCCTACAAAGTGGGGGAAAATTTCGTACGAAAAGTCGGCAAATGGCAAATACTATCAAGAACGAAGTTCAATAGAATAGAAGAAGAAAGGGCAAGAATTATTTTTGCATTCTCAGTAAATCTACAGTTCTATGATACCCAGCTTTCTTAAAAGCTTCCAAGACTTCAGATCGTGCTTCTGCATTTGTAATAATTAATGGAGGCATGACCATTCTAATAGTAGTGCCTGGAATTCCTACATGCAAATATTTGTCAACCATACCATCTAAATCAGGTTTTGGATCAAATTTATCAAGAGTTAATATACTAAAATTATCATGATAAGATGTTCTTCGATTACCATTTTGAATCATATGAAGGAAATAATTTACAAATGGTCGGCTACTATCTAGTTGGAATTCCCTTCTGAATTCTTCACTTGCTTGAACACAAGCTTTATCGGCATATTTTAAAACTTCTTCAGTTGTTGCAATTAATACTAAATCTTTTTCCATCTTATGTGATATAACTGTAGAGTAGTATATAAATCTTTCGGCTTTGGAGTTTTGCCCTTTCCACTAATTCGCCATTTGCCGATTGAACATCAACAACTATTTCTCGAAGTTATTGCGGGAAATAGAATATGCTGCCATGCAAACCTCAGACAACTTAGATCTACATGCATGCTGCAGACAGGGATATGAAAGATCTTGCAGAATTGCTTTAACATCAAAAATCCAAAAAACTTCATAAATAAACCCCTTTTTCTAAAAGAACAATAAGATGTCTTAAATTGATTTCCGTAAGAGTCATACATTGGCTGTATTATTAATCATACATATGTATAAAAAAGTAAGCATGACTAAAAACACTCTGCAAGCCCTACCACTATTTACGAATGATTTTGGCAGAGAATATTATGCTGGAGAAGTTAAAAAATCAGAAAAAAGATTAATGAAATCAGAAGCAAATTTCAAGCAGAGAAATAACGAGCAGAGCTGCAAAAGCATTATTTGCAAAAAACAACAAACTTTATAAACAAACCCATTTTTCTCTAAATTAATATAAACCAATGATTAATGAAGGCATCATTGCCCGAATGAGGAGACAATTCTGATTGTTCTCCAGAAAAGAAAAATTGGAGGTTAAAATGGCTGAAGCATCAAAGGAAACAATAGAAAAGGTGTGCAAGGAAAAGAACATTGCATGCGTTAAAGTCACATCAAGGGAAGAGCTTGGCGCAGCTGCCGGGCTGGATGTTCCGACAGTCAGCGTTGCAATAGTGAATGAAGGCGAAGCAAAAGACTTATTAAAAGAGATAACAAACAGCTTAAGATAAAATGGCTAAACCGCAAACTGATGTTACAAAGCACCTTAAAACAGACGGCAAGAAAGAAGTACAGCAAAGGCCCCAGAAAGCAGAGGAAGAAAAGAAAGGCGTAATCAGCTTTACGCAGGCAATTCCTGCAAGAGTTGAAGAAGTCATAGGAAGAACAGGGACAAGGGGGGAAGCGATACAAATCAGGTGCAAAGTGCTTGAAGGCCGCGACCAGAACAAGACCTTGAGAAGAAATGTCAAAGGCCCGATAAGAATAGGGGATATTTTGATGCTAAGGGAAACAGAGATAGAAGCCCAGAGGCTTACGCAGAGCGGAAGGAAATAAAATGGCGAAATGCATATTTTGCAGCAATTTACTGAAGCCGGGAACAGGAAAAATGCTTGTGAAGAATGACGGCAGCATGCTTTATTTCTGCTCTTCAAAATGCGAGAGAAATCTCAACTTAAACAGAAGCCCAAGAAAATTAAAATGGACAGCTGAGCATAAAAGGTTGAAAGAGGGTAAAAAATGATTGAGAGAACATTTATAATGATGAAGCCTGATGCAGTACAAAGAAGCATCAGCGGCAAAATCATTGACAGGTTTGAAAATGCAGGGCTGAAGATAGTTGGCATGAAAATGGTTTGGCTGAGCAAGGATTTTTCAAAAAAGCATTATGAAGCCCATATTAAGAAGCCATTCTATAAAGGGCTGGAAGATTTTATCACATCCGGCCCTGTAATTGCGATTGTCATGGAAGGCCTGCATGCAGTTGAGATTGTAAGAAAGCTTGTAGGAGCAACAGAGCCAAGGACTGCGCTGCCCGGAACAATAAGGGGAGATTTTGCGCATCATTCTTACGAGTACACTGACAGGAAAGGAATTTCGATAAAGAACCTTATACATGCGTCATCTTCAAAAGAAGAGGCAAAAAAAGAGATAGAGCTGTGGTTCAATAAAAATGAGCTGCACAGCTATAAAACCGTGCATGAAATTCATGTTTTCTAAAAAATGGCAGCAGAAACAAAACTAGACAAATTCAGGAGATTGATGAGGGCGCAGACACAGATCAGGAATATCTGCACCTCTGCGCACATACATCACGGAAAATGCATATCCGGCAATTCAAGGTTGATATTGGCTGATGGGCGTATAAAAACAGCACAAGAAGTCTATGAGGAAGTTTCGAATAACGGCAATGTTTTCAAAGAAAACGAAGATTGCACTATTTTTTCTCCAAATAAATCAATAACCGTCTTTTCCCTTAACAAAAACACAGGGAGACTCGAGAAAAAAGAAATTCAATATGCCTGGAGGCTAACAGGCGGAAAAACAATTAAAATAAAATTAAGAAACAGATTTGAGATCGCCACAACCCCAGAGCACAAGTATATTGTTTCCAAGGATGGAAATTTTATAGAACTTGAAGCTAAAGACTTGAAGCTTGGCGACAGGGTTGTATGTGCAAGAAAGTTGGATGCAAACTCAACTATGAATACAAAAAGAAAAATTCTAGAAAAACTTTCAACTGAAAATTTTTATGTCAATCTTAAACCAGATTTTGGCTCATCATTGAAGAAAAAAATCCTGGAATATGGCATTAAGAATTTAAAGCAACTGCCAATTTCTGTTAAACCCAAATCTTTTTATCATGGGCTATGGCAGAACAGGCATAATTTAAATGATTTGCTCAAGATATGTAATCTCTTCAATCTTGATATCGAAATGATTTACGACAATATTAGTTTCATTTTTTACAGAACTGGAAAGCAAAGGGGCCAAAATTCATTAAAAATAAAGTTGCCTGTAAATTTTGAAGAACTCTTTTACCTTGCAGGTTTATTTTTAGGAGATGGTTCTGGAAAAAAATTTGTTGTTGGAAAAGATGATTTGGGAAATAAAGTCATTGAAATATGCAGAAAAGTAGGCATTAAAACAACAAAAGTCCAATGGAAAGAAAAAACACCCGAGATTATTACAAACATGACTCTTGCATATGTGTTAAAATGCCTATTTGATTATCCGTTGAAGAAAAAAGCCCACAACATTAAAATATCGGATTTCGTATTTAATTCTGATAAAAAGTACATTGCACAATTATTAAAAGGTTATTTTGATACTGATGGGGGGGTTGAAAAATCTAGAAGCGCTGTTACGCTATCTTCTGCAAGCCAAAAAATGATTGATGATTTGCATTTATTGCTCTTGAGATTCGGCTGCATTGCCATAAAAGAAAAAGATAATGCCCTAACCATCTCAGGATTATCCGCAATTAATTTTGAGAAACAGATAGGCTTTGGACTAAAAGAAAAAATTGAAAAATTAAAGACTCTAGTTAACGCAGTTTCTGGAAGCATTGTTTGTGATACTGTGAAAGTCGGAAATAAACTTATGCTCGTCAATAAATTATTGAAAGATAAAGGCGATGAAGACCTTGCGTTCATAGAAGTAAAATCAATCGAGCAGGGATTTGAGGAAGTGGTTTATGATTTCACTGTTCCTGAAACTCACAATTTTGTAGCAGAGGGCATGGTCATTCATAATACAGCTTTCACAGACAACCTTCTTGCAGCTGCAGGCTTGATGGCTGAAAAAAATGCCGGAAGCTTAGATGCTGGAATGGAGACGTGGCAGCACAAGGATGAGCAGGACAGATTGCTTACAGTTGATGCTGCAAATGTTTCAATGGTGCATGAGTTTGAAGGCAAGGAATATCTTATTAATTTGATTGACACTCCCGGGCACATTGATTTCAGCGGAAATGTTACAAGGGCAATGCGAGCTATTGACGGAACAATCGTCTTAGTTTGCGCTTGCGAAGGCATAATGCCGCAGACTGAAACTGTTATAAAACAGGCATTAAGGGAAAGGGTTAAGCCGCTTCTTTTTATTAATAAGGTTGACAGGCTGATAAAAGAGCTGCAGTTTACTCCGGAGCAGATGCAGGAAAGGTTTATGAAGATTTTCAAGGATTTCAATGTTTTAATAGATGAGATAGCAGAGCCTGAATTAAAGAAGAAATTTCAGGTTGATATCATGGATGGAAGCGTTGCATTCGGCTCAGCAAGGGACAACTGGGCAATGTCTGTTCCGTTTATGAAGAAGAAAAACATAGGCTTCAAGGACATTCTTAAGATTTACGAGCTGAGCGGAGAGGAGAGAAAAAAATGGGTATGGGAAAATGCGCCTTTGCATGAAGTTGTGCTTGACATGGTTATAAAGCACCTTCCTGATCCGCTTGAGGCCCAAAAATACAGAATCCCGAAAATATGGCACGGCGACCCTGAATCTGAATTTGGAAAAGATATTATAAGCTGCAACCCAAACGGAAAAGTTGCGCAGATGGAAGAGGTTACAGCAGGGAACGTGCTGGCAATTGCAGGAGTTGTTGGAAATGCAGGCGAAACAATAACAGCTGAGCCGGAGCAGGCTTTCACAGAGTTAAAGCACATATTTGAGCCGGTAATCACAAAAGCAATAGAGGCTGCAAAGCCAATGGACCTTCCAAAGCTTGTCGAAGTTCTCAGGAAAGTTGCAAAAGAAGACCCTTCCATTAAAATAGAAATTAATGAAGAAACCGGCGAGCATCTGATGTCCGGAATGGGTGAGCTTCATCTTGAAATTATAGAAGGAAGAATAAAAACAGAGAAAGGCGTTGATGTCAAGACATCGCCGCCAATAGTTGTTTACAGAGAGTCTATCACAAAACAATCTCCTGAAATTGAGGGAAAAACTCCCAATAAGCACAATAAATTCATGTTTGTTGTTGAGCCGCTTAATGATGAAATCTACAAAGCAGCAGTTGATGGAATTCTTCCTGAAATGAGAATAAGGAAAAAGGATGAAGAGCTGTGGAAGAATCTGGAGATCAGGGGAATGGACAGCAAAACTTCAAGAAGAGTCAAGGATATCTATAAAGACAACATGTTGATAGAAATAACCAGGGGCGAGGTTCATCTTCCGGAAGTTATGGAGCTTATAATAGATGCTTTTGAAGAGGTTATGAGAGCAGGACCCTTATGCAGAGAGCCATGCAACAAAATCAAAGTGACATTAACTGATGTAAAGCTGCATGAAGATGCTATTCACAGAGGACCTGCTCAGGTTTATCCTGCTGTAAGAGAGGGCATAAGAGGCGCAATGATGTATGCCAAGCCTGTTCTTCTTGAGCCATTGCAAGTTCTGCTTATTGAAGGCCCTGCAGAGTATATGGGTGAGATTTCAAAGCTTGTTTCAAGAAAAAGAGGCCAGTTGTTTGAGATGAACCAGGAAGGAATGGGTTTTGTTGCAAAAGCAAAGATGCCGGTAGCTGAATTGCTCGGCTGGGCATCTGACTTAAGAAGCGCAACAAGCGGAAGAGGAGTTTCTTCTCTAATTGATCAAATGTTCGAGCCTGTTCCTGCAGAATTGCAGGCGATCATAATAAAGAAGATCATTGAAAGAAAAGGATTAACAGAAGGGCAGCTAGGGGCTTGAATAAAGAGGTTTTCTAGAAAACTTTAATAAAGGAAGTACGTTTCAGCATATTATGTTAGAAAAAATAATAAATATTGCGATTGGCGCAGGAAAAATAGTGATGAAACTCAGAGAAGAAGGATTTAAGATCAAACAAAAAATGATTCGTTTGATTTTGTGACTTCAGCAGACATAAAATCAGAAGAATATATTCTAAAAAGATTATCAAAAGACTTCCCAAACTATTCTATTCTTTCTGAAGAGAAAGGAAGGATAGAAAACAATACTTCGCGTATTTGGATGGTTGACCCATTAGATGGAACAAAAGATTTCAAAAATGGAGGAACTGGCTTTTCAATAATGATTGGATTATGCCAAGATGGAAAACCCGTTCTGGGGGTGGTGTATGCACCAGCGAAAAACTTGCTTTATTTTTCTGAAAAAGGTCACGGATCTTATGTAAGAATTGATGGAAAAGACCATAGACTGAACGTAAGTTCAAAAAAATATCTGAAAGATGCTATAATGGTTACAAGAATCCCTCATGGTGAAAAAAGAGAAGATGATAAATTAACTGACTTTTTCGAAGTAAAAGAAAAAATTCCGGAGAGTAGTGTTGGTATTAAGCTAGGTTTAATCGCAGAATGCAAAGCTGATTTTCATATTAGTTCAAATGCTCGAGCATCTAAATGGGATACTTGTGCACCACAAATAATTTTAGAAGAAGCTGGCGGTAAAGTAACAAATTTATATGGAAACACCCTTAACTATAAACAAAAACCATCTAAGTGGGGAATCCCTTTCATTGCATCTAATGGCGCCATACATAACGCAGTAATCAAGGAAATTGAAAAATATATGGAAAAGAATAAATAATAAAAGATAAATTAGGCCTTTATGACCACAGCTCTTGCTTTCGGAACATTCGACATCATTCATCCCGGGCATATGAATTTCCTGAAGCAGGCAAAGAAGCACGCTGACAAATTAGTTGTTGTTGTGTCGCGAGATCTTACTGTAAAAGAGCTGAAAGGAAGATTCCCTGAGAACAATGAGGAAAGAAGGCTGAAGAACATTAAAAAACTGCCCTATGTTGATGAAGCGATCTTAGGCGGCCTTGGAAATGACAAATACGAAATAATAGAGAAGATAAAGCCGGATGTGATAGCTTTAGGCTATGATCAATTTTATTATACTGAAGACTTGAAAAAGGAATTAAAGAAAAGGGGAATTCTTGCGGATATTGTAAGGCTGAAGCCTTATAAGGAAGAGATTTATAAGAGCTCTAAGCTGAGATAACGAAAACCGCCAATCTTTAGGCTAAAGCCAGAGGCATTTGTCTTGCGGTTTTCGGGATTGAAAATTGTTAGGCTGAAGCCTTAATATTAAACCGACAATTTTCAATAAATATTTAAATAGGCATGTAATTTAACAAAAACATGGACAAAGCCATTAAGTACGCTGCAATTGCCGGCATTATTTCAATAGCCATGACAATTCCAATGGTGATACTTGAAGTTCTTAAAAGCCTAAAGATGCTCACGAGCGGCTGGATTGCAGCATATATCCTGACTTATTTAATTTCGCTAATATCATATGCTGTGTTCATATGGGGCTTCAAGGTAATAGGTGAGAAAACACAAAACACTTTACTGACAATCAGTTCATATCTGCTGATAATATCCTCGATATTTTTATATGGATATGTTATTTTAGCTTCACTGCTTCCGTCTTTTGATAAGCTTTTAATTTTAGTTTCAGTGCTATATCTGTTAATTTACGGAGTTTTAAGCCTGCTTGCCGGGATTGCCGTATTAAAGCTAAAGGACAGGCTTGGCTCGATAGCAACAGCTACGGGCATCTTAAACATAATCACGGGAGCAAGTTTTTTGACAATAATCTTATCAGCAATCGGGCTTTTAACCATGATGCCGGCATATGTTTTAGAGATAATTCTTTTATTCAAGGCATCTAAAATTTTGAACGGCCAAAAAGATTTAATAAAGAAACCGCTAAAAAAACAGCCAAAGAAACAATGAAGCTGATGCTGATAATCCTGACCAGTGCATCGACCCAGAATTCTTCAGGGAACAATGTTATCAAAAGCCCTGATGCAAAGGCATAATTTCCCTGCGGGAAAAAGGTTTTGTGGAACAATGAAAATAAGAATTCAAAATTAATAAAAGTGGATAAGAATAACAGCAAAATCAAAGCCATTGTTGAAATGCTGCCGTAAAAAAGATAGTTTAAGAATCTTTTTAGAATAATCCTTGTTTTTTCCTTTTTATATTCTGCGTAATACAGATAACTGAAAAACAGCAATAAAATATTGACCGCCAGTAAAACATAAAAGAAATACCTTGTTTTCAATATCACCATCTTAACATCTCTCATATGCGATATCTCATTCAAATCAAAGCCGTAAACATCAAGGTCTCTTTTATCATTCTTGAAATAATTGAGAATCTGGCTGACAATCTTCTCCTTGTTTTCAACAGCTATGCTGTGCTTTTCGAATTCATTCAGAATAAAGCTTTTGTTGTTTATTGTGTTGATTGTTGCAGACAATATCAATAAAACAGGGAAAGACACAATTAAAAAAATAAAAATACACCTTTTAATTATGCGCTTTCCATGCATTTTTCCTTCAGCCTCCTGTACGTATAATCCGCTATTGCCTTTAAATTTATTATGTCTTCTTCATTATATTCCACTAAAAGATTTAAATAATAATCGTCTCCGGTTGCTTTGAACATCTTCCACAGCATAGCCGCATCCCCGCCGCAGATCCTTTCAATAATTGGGTTTTTTCTTTTAATGCCGAGCTGCCTTTCAATCTCCTTTAAGCCTCCTTTCAGGCCGATTCTGCTGCATGCGTGCCTGAGATCGATATGGGGAATAGCGGGGACTAATCCGGGAAATCTTTTTCTTATGAAAGGAAGGTCAAAAGTTGCTCCATTGAATGTAACAATAAGCTTGTATTTTCTCAATTCATTTTTCAATCCGTTAACATCAAGATTTATTCCGTTTATCATTGTCTTTGTGTTTATTCCGTCGTATAATCCGATCAAAGTTAAATGAGAGTAATTGCTCAATCCGGTTGTTTCGATATCAAGAAAGCACGCTTCATCCTTAAAGAACTCATAAAGCCGCCAATGCTCTGCTTTCGGCAGCGCTTCATCGAAAAAAACTGAATTAAGATTGTAAAGATTCGCCCTTGCCTTCAGCAGCTGCCTGTCAAAATATGGCTTTTTATAGCCTGCGATGCCAGGAACTCTTTTTGCATTCAGGAAGTCATCCCATGTTTTAATACCCGCTTTCCACAACAATGCCTCTTTCTGGCTGTTTATTCTTGGAAGAAAAATGAAGCTGTTCCTGATCATAAAAGAAAGATTATTTCATGTTTTATATAGTTTTTTGTTTTGCAGATTATTCTGCCAAAATCCTGATTGTTTCCCTTTGTAATTTTAAAATCAGTTCTTTCATTTTCTTTAATTGTTTCACATCAATGCTTGTCTCTACACCATAAGTTGAGATTTCCCGTTCCATTCTTACAGTGGAAGCAGCCAAGTTTTCCTCAACATCAAGCGTGTCAAATTGCATAACAATGTCTTTGTCAAGATTTAGCTTTTTTTCTTCTATCAGCTTAAGAAGCACCGTTATCGTGCATGCCTGATTCTGTGATGCGTAGCCGTATTTTGACAGTATCCCTAAAAAGCAATGATAAATCGCATAAAAACCGACATTCAAGGCCCAGTCATATATCTTTAAGTTCTCAAGAGTCTTCAAAACACCATAATTATACTCTGATTTCTTCAAATGTTTTTGCGCCAAATCCAAATCTGATTTTGTGTCAAAAACCACCCATCATAGATGAGTGGCATGTAGCTACGTTCCATCGCATCAGGTTGTTTTTGAGCATGCTCAGAATTTTCCGCATATGAAAAAGGTTGGCTTTCTGCCACCAGTCAAAGACTAGATGGAAAATTCTGACATTTTCATCAGCCTTCGCTGATCCTTTAGGCACCATTTCAGATGATTGTCTATTTGCGGCATTTTTTAACCACCTCAACATATTTTTCAGGATTATGAAATATTAAGCTGTCTGACATAATGCTGTAGAAGGTCTTATCGCCTTTGTTCAGAAGCATGTCCTTTTCAGCTACATCCGCATATCTTATTGGCTGTTCCACTAATTGGGACTTTCTTATTTCTTCTTTAATTTTACTGATTTTCTTAGACTCTTTTTCGTCATACACAAGCAAGACATCAATATCATTAAAATCACGGGTCTTTATTGAGGATCCAAAAACGAGCCCCATCTCAAGATAAGGCATGAATTTTTTCAAGCTGTGCAAAACAACAATAAGCCATTTTGGAAACTCTTTTTCCTCCAAACTTAACACATATTCCATGAATTTAACAGCTAATTTATTTTCATAATTAAATGAAAAATAAGCTGAGTTTCCTATTTCTTCCTTAATCAAAAGCCGCTTTTCTGCAAGAAGGTTGCACAGCTTATTCGCATGAGCATGGTTAATGTTTAGGATTCTGGCCAATTGCCTGGCATTGCGCCTGTCTTTATAGTGCTTAAAAATGTATTTTGCTATCTTGATCTCGATCCTTGTAAATTGTATGTTATTAACAGCCATATGTATGCTAAAAACATACACTTATATAAACCTTTCGGTTTTATTTATGAGAAATTCTCGAAAGATTTTTAAATTTAAGCGTATTCTCATTAAATATGCCTGTATTGACAGAAGTAATAGAAAGAACTGCTCCTCCGGAAGTATTGCCCAAAGAAAAGAGTGACAGAGCTATACCTGAAAAAGAATATATGGTTTTGATCGGAGTAGAAAAAAATTCATCAAAGGATGGCTTAGTTGATAAAATAAAATGCGGGTGTCAGTTTTCAGATGATCTGTTTAAATACAATTTTGCAGTTTTAACAGGCATTATAGAAAAAAATTCTAGAAGTTCTGTTTTAGAGTTCGAAGATGTAAATTATGTCTTTCTTGATAAAAATGGTAGAATTCATAATCGTTCTTTTGGATATAGTTTCTTGTCAAATATAAACAATAAGTGGTATGCCATTTTATTACATGACGAGAACGAGATGCTTAAAAAAATAAGGGCAAACAAAAAAATAATTCAACGAGAAGATTCTGTGGAAATGCTTGAAGAAAGTATTCTTGATCTAAATATATCCTTATTAAAAATGGATGGCATAAAATGTAGCGGAAAGACTCTGGTCTTTATTCAATCTTATCTTGGTGAAACGCCGATTAGAGTAAATTGTGAAGGATATAACTGGAGAATATTTGAGAATATTAATAGCATTCACCAATCAAAAAAAATAAATCTTTTAGAAAAGGGGCATCATCTACTTTTAGAATATAGAAAATTCTTTGCAGAAAAGTTCATACCATTTGAAGAAGAATTTAAAAACTTTGTTCCAATAAATAAAGAAAATTTGCCTAATGAAATATCTCATTATGGCTTTATGAATTTATACGGCGAAGAAATAAAAAGAAATAAGTAAAACTCATTAAAGCCCAAAACAATAGAAAAATTAATAAACTTATTGCCTATTAGCTGTGTTTGGGGGTAATAATGCCATACAACATAATTTTCCTCGGGACAGCAGGCGAAAGCCTGGTATACGGAAAGCAGATCAGGGGATCCGGCGGCATAATACTGCAGTTAGATGATTTCCAGTTCCATGTTGATCCCGGGCCAGGAACATTGCTGGCAGCAGCGCAGTACGGCATCAATGTAAGGGACAATACGGCTGTGCTTGTTTCTCATGCCCATATTAACCATTGCAATGACATTAATGCAGTAATAGCGGCAATGACATATTCAGGACTGGACAAAAAAGGAGTCCTGGTCTGCAATAAAACTTTAATTAATGGCGCAGAAGGGATAACAACTCCGCTTACTGAATTTCATAAGAGCTGCCTTGAGAGGTTCATTGTACTGGAGAGGGAAACTAAAGTTGCAATAGAAAATATTGAAATAAAGCCAATAAGGCTGAAGCATTCTGATCCTGAAGCTCTTGGATATAAGTTCTTCACCCCGAAATTTGTATTGTCTTACATTTCAGATACAGAATTCTCAAAAGACATAATAGAGCAGTGCAAAGGCTCAAATGTGCTTATAATCAATGTCCAGAATCCTTCAGGAGTTGAGGAACCTGGCAGGCTGAGCATAGACGGCGCTGTAAAGATAGTTGAAAAAGTCATGCCAAAATTGGTTATAATAACGCATTTTGGAGCAAAGATGATCAAGGCCGATCCAATGTATGAGGCAAGGGAGATGCAGAGGAAAACCAATGTTCAGGTCATAGCTGCGACTGACGGCCTGGCTGTTGATCCTGTTTCTTATTCTGCTACAAACAGGCAGAAGACGCTGAATTTGTACTGATTATTGGCTTAAATCTAGAAAATAGGAAGATTTAAATCACAACCACTTAAACTAAAGGGTATAAAATGACTCATCAACAGAAACATCGGATATCATAAGAACATTCTATGCTTCCATAGGAAGCAATCGCTTTGTCTGCTTAGCAAGTGGCCAATGCGAAGGGTGTTCGGAGGTATTCCGATGGTAACAAAAAAAGACAGGAGGCATAGCGGTTATGTCACTCCACACATAACTATTTCTCCAAAAGATTTGATAAGATACAATCTGTTTATTGATGATTATTACGATGAGTGGGTTGACTATCGAGATGGTTTCAGAGATTGGTTTAGGGATTTCAAAAAAATAAAAAATATTAAACCCAGAGTTCGATTTTTTAATGAAAATTCATATAAAAAGAGGATTTGCATGAATTTAAAACAAAAGAGGCTTTTAAGAAGGAGAAAAGTCAGAAAAAGCGAAAGGTTTATAAATATCTTTTCTTTACTTTAGATATCTATTGGGTGATAAAGATAATATTAGAAGATTTATACTGGAAAGGCAAGCTGCTGGTATTTACGTGGCATTTTAAGGAAGAATTTGATAATTTAAACAAGCCAATAGAATTTGTTTTGGATGTGTTGGACGAAGGAGAGCATATATTGGTATCAAAGAAGCAGAACAAGTATAATGTGTTTTACCCGTTCAGAGGGAAATGCCTGTGCTTATCTTATGTTGAGCACGAGAATATTATTTTGATTCATATAAAACCCATCAGAAAACCGAAGTTTTCTGGGGGTTCCAGAAAAGCGTAAGCTTTTCTCAGAACTAACAACTGAAAAACCGGAGGCGAAAAGAAAATGAGAAAGTTTATGAAAACGTGCTATAAATGCGGAACAGATGTTAAGATGGCCAAATGCGTAAAAGAAGGAATTGCACTAAACTGCCTGAAGTGCCCTAAATGCGGTGAAGAGTATTTCACATCCAGCGAATTAATAAAATTTGACATAAAGGCTGGCAGAAGAAAATTGATCAGGAAATTTGGCGTTTTAGGGGATTCAACCATCATGAGATTTCCTGATCAGCTATTGAAGGATTACCATATTGAGCCAGGAGACTATGGAGCATTTGAAAAGAGGCCTGAGGGAATTCTCATAAAGCCAGTGCATGCAAAGGAGATAAATTAAATTTTAATGCCGAAAAAACACAGTTCTTTCCTAAGCTGTTTGGCATTTTTAAAAAGAAGTGTTCTCATTCCCAGTTTTTCTGCAGGCTTCAGCATTTTCCTGCTGTTATCAATAAAGATGCACTCATCAGCCTTTGATTTAAGCCTTTTAAGAACTTCATTGTAAATCTTCAATTTTGGCTTGCTTGCGCCAACCATGTAAGAAAACACAATCACATCAAAATTCTTTTTAAAACCATGCTTTTTGTTTAAGAATCTGATTCTCTCCCTTATGTTTCCGGAAAGCACGGCTATTTTGTAATTTTTTCTTAACTTTATAACTATATTTTTAACATCTGTATTTAACGTATAAGAAGAATTCCATATTTTTGAGAATTTTTTATCGTCAAAATTCAGTCCAGCCAGTTCCTTTGCTTTTTTCCAGAATTCTTTTTTAGAGTATTTGCCTGATTTGTAGCCTCTCGATAGCTTTCCACCTCTCATTATGAGGCGCACTTTCTCTGAATTGATATGAGGAAATTCCTTGACCAGTTTTTCATAAGCTATCTCTGTGCCTGGAGAAAAATAAACCCCGCCGAGATCGAAAATTATTGCTTTGATCATCTTAAATTATGCTCATAATCAGATATCCCAATAAGCATCCTGCTGTCAAAAAAGGCATAGCCGGGTAAAACTTATCTTTTTTCGCAAACACAAAAAGCATGAATAACGCTATTGACACAACAACAGGAATTATCAAAACTTTAAAAAATGAAAATTGCTGCAGTAAAACGCCTGCGAACAGCAAGGGAAATGCAATATCGCCTCCTCCAAGAATTGCAATCTTTACTTTTTTAGCTTCGCCTTTTGCTTTCTCAGCTTTTATTTCTTTGATTCTTTTGTAAGGGATAGACAATCCTGCAAACAATTTCGAATCTGTCTGGAAATTTGCCATTGTTATCATGTGCTTGCTCTGCCATACTGCAAACATGTCATAGAGCGAGATGAGGATCAGCAGAATGAAAACAGCAAAAAGGTTCATTATCGGAACAAAAATAGCAGCTATTCCGCCGTAGATGAAAAGCTCTGTCAGGTTATGGATGTAAATATTCGGCCTGTAAACCTTGAATATTGACAAAACAAGGCTTAATAAGAATGCCAGCCATGCATTTATGAAAGCGGCAAATGCAACTGTCAATGTCAGCAGTACAGAAAAGAAAAACCATAGTTTCCACCAGTTTGTTTTCTTGAATCTTATCAGGACAAGCAGGATGATTGTTCCAACAAGGATTGCTGCGCCTATGTAAATGACTGATGCGCTCGGCTCAATTTCAGGCCTTTCAATGCCTGCAGGCAGCTCTGCGTAAGTTATGTTTTTTATTATTACAGTTTCATTCAGCGTTTCATTGAAATAGCTGGTCTGCTGTACATGAACATACTGGCTCGTAACTGCCAGGCCGATGATCTGGGCAAGGAAGAAAAACAAGACAAGCAATAAGGTGATCTTAAGGTTGTGCTTCATAAGATGCGGAAAGTATAAAGTTATTTAAATATATGCTGTTTTTTATTATTGATGAAACTCGCAAACTCAGTCAAAATCAGCGTATTTGCAAAAGAAAGAGAGGATCCTGAAAAGATACTGAGTAAATTAATCTCTTTGATCCCCTTCAAAATTGAAGAAGAAAAAATAACATTAAACAAGCAGAATGCGGCTGGATTTAATGAGAGGATCATAAAAATATTTGAAGTAACACTGATCAAAGACAGGCATATTAACGGATTTCTGGAATTTTTAAATTCTAAATTAACGCAAGATCAAAAAGAGCTTTTAATGCAGCAGGCGGATTCGAGAACAGATGAGGATCTTAATTTCTTCATAAGGCTGGACAAGGAAAAGCTGTTTAATGACGAGTTTTGCATTACTGACTCAGGAAACTGCTATCATATAAAGATCAGCCTTGCTGTGTTCCCGAAGAAAAAAGAGAACTCGTTGGCAGTAATAAAAGAAATATTTAAATAGTAGCCCATATTTCCAATTCATATGACTCACAAAAGTGATTGTCGGTGGAGTTAAGGACATTTTCTTAGATAAAACTATACAAATTTATAATAAAAATCAGCTGTTAATCAGATCTATGTTCTTTGAGTCTTGGCTTTGGCGATAATTCTTCTGATCTTTATGCCGAGTTTGCTTTTTGGGGACGTAGTATAACTCGGCTATCACTGCCGGCTCCAGACCGGTAAATTTGGGTTCAAATCCCAACGTCCCCATATAAAATCAATGGAGGAAAAGAAAATGAAATATGAACCAAAAAGGTACTCTGTTTTAGTTTATCAGATTGAACACCCCATTTTGGGAGATGAACTAAGGGATATTGGTATGGTTGTAGCAAGGGGACGCACTTATGATGCAAGAGAAAAAGAACTTGAAGCCATACTGACAAGATACAAGTTAAGCCCTAACTCATCAGAACAAGAAGTTAAAAGCGCATTGGACAATCATTTAGACGATAACTGCTATGGAGAACATGCAATAATCAGTTTAGTTTTTGATATTGCACCGAGATGAAGGCTAACAAATCCTCAGGATTTAGGAGTCCCCATATACAATAAATCAAAGTCGCACGGACTTAAAGCGTGGAGGAAAATTAAAATGCACATCATGAACGAAAACGAAAAGAAAACATTGGAACGTAGAGTGAAGGATAAAGTATGCCCTTTGATAAAGATTGAGCCACCAAAAGGAGATTCTTCCTGGACTGTACCGGATCCATCCAGCTATTATTGCGGTGCAGATGGCTCTTTTTTAGGCATTGCAGCGGATTTCTTTTATGAACCGAGTGAGTCAATTTGCACCCTTTTTTATGCCAGGATGTGCCGAAAATATCTAAATTCAATCAGTCATACTGACTTAAAACATGGAGGAAAAGGGAATGAAAATCATAAGCGGTGATTATCGCTGGCATGCATGGTTTATATGACGTCTTAATTATTGGCAGCGGTATTGCCGGAAGTGTTTTGGCCTTTGAACTGGAAAAGAAGCATATTAAATATCTTGTTTGTACTGAACAAAAGACGCTCTTATCAAATACGTCGTCAATGAGCTTTGGCCATTGCAGAGTGCCTAAAAATAAAGAACTAGATGATATAATTGAAAAAAGCACAACACAATTAGGCGAAGATGAAAAAAGAATGAGATTCATTTATTCCAGAGCAGATCTTGTTTTAAGTTTGTTTAAAGAGCTTGAGATAAATTTTGAGCATAGAAGTTTTGGGGTAATTCCCTCAGGTAGAAAAAAGGGCGGAAGAATGATTTTAGAAAAACTCCAGCAACACATTTCTTCATTTGAAACAGAAGCAAACCTAATGGATTTTGCCAAGAGTAATGACTTGTTTGATGTATACTTCATAAAAAAAGACAGAGATATCAAATTAAGAGCAAGATACCTTGTTTTGGCTACAGGAGGGTATGCAGGAACTTTTGAATATACCAATAATTTCAGATACAAAAGTTACAATATTTTTGATATTGTCAGAAAGAATGGCAGCGAGATAATCAACACTGATTGCATTTTTATTCATCCTTTTGGATATAATGAAGGAAGAAAAATCTTGATTGGAAACGAAACCAGAGAGGGTGAATTCATTGACTCTGAAGGCAATTTTGTTTTTGACAAAGAAACCCGTGATTTGGTCAGAAACAACAAGTATCATGAAATTTTTGATCAACTCCTTAGACAAATAACTGCTTATATGAAAAGAGGCTCTGAAGTTTATTTTGCAGGCACTGACGGAAAAATTAAGATCACACCTACGGCACATTACACTGCTGGGGGCATTAAAACAGATAATTTGGGAGAAGCCACAGGTTGCAAAGACCTTTTCGCAATTGGGGAGTGCAAGGCAGATGGCTCAAGAAATGGTGGTAGGTTCCCCGGTTATCCTTTTACATCATCAATAGTTTGCGGAAAAGTTTTAGCAGACTATTTTAAGAAAACTTTAAATAATAAGCCCTGTAAGTGATCACCAATGTCAAAAATCATAGACGTTTACGGAAGCGAACTCCCTGAAGACTATTCGAAGATCGTTAAAGACTTCGGATTGGAGCCGTTTGATCTAGGTCTATTCCCAGATCCAAACAGGCTGATGAGGAGAGGCATAGTTTTTGCAGGCAGGGATCTTAACATTATTTCCAAATGCATAAAGGAAAAAAAGCCATTTTATGTCCTGTCAGGCATAATGCCCACAGCTGAGAAGATCCATCTCGGAACAAAGATGGTTGTTGAGAACATCAAGTATTTCCAGGATCACGGCGCAAAAACATTCATCTTGGTTGCAGATTTGGAATCAGCTGCTGCAAGAGGCGTTCCTCTGGAAGAAGCCAAAAAAAGAGCATTGAATTTTCACATTCCGGCTTACATTGCCCTTGGCTTAGACCCAAAAAAAACAATATTTTACTTCCAGTCAGAAAACAAGGATGTTGTTCATCTGGCTTATGAATTTGCAAAAAAAATTACATTGAATGAATTCACAGCAATATACGGGAATGCAGACCCGGGTAGGATAATGTCTGCTGTTACGCAGGTTGGAGATATTCTTTATCCGCAAATAAATGAAAGAATGCCCGGCATAATTCCTGTCGGCATTGACCAGGATCCTCATTTAAGGCTGACAAGAGACATTGTAGCAAGAGTTAAGGAAAAGAAGTTCTTTGCGCCATCTTCATTGTATCACAAGTTTATGCCTGCATTAGACGGCTCGCTAAAAATGTCAAAATCCAATCCCGACAGCATGATAGAACTGCCTGAAGATGCAAGTTCCGCATGCAGTAAAATAAAGAAGGCATTGACTGGCGGCAGAGATACTTTGGAAGAGCAGAGAAGGCTTGGAGCGGTTATAGAGAAAGACATGGTTTTCGAGCTGCTGAAATATCATTTAGTTGAAGATGATAAAGAGCTGAAAAAGATCCATGATGACTATGAATCAGGGAAAATGCTGAGCGGCGAGATAAAAGAGATCGCATGCAAAAAGATGACGGAATTCATGGATGATTTCAATAAAAAGCTTGAAAAAGCCAGAAAGCAGGTTAATGGCTTGAAGTTTGTCAAGTTTGGATAAAAAGGTGTATGGTAAAATGGATGAGATAGATTGGAAAGAATTTTTCAGGCCACTTCGGGAAAAAAATGAAATGCTTAAAGGGCTTGCTGAGAGATATTGCAAAACACATTTTTACGGTGGAGATAAATCAGACGTGTTTGTCAAAGATGTAATCGATGGAGGGCCATTAGTTCTTGTTGGGAAGATCCTACATTCAGATGGACCAATGTCTATTGATAAGTTTTTTTCAGCTTTCGATTTAGGAAAACCAATAACAAGAGAAGCATTTGCTCTGCGCTCTGAATTGAATTCTTTTTTAACACACTACAAAACCGATGAGAATTATAATCTTTATATAACCAAAGAGCAAGTAGATTTTCTAATTAAAGATTACCCGCAGTTTTTAGGTCAGAATATCGGTTAGCAAATTCTGAAATAAACAAAAGATATAAATACTAAAAAGCCAAAAACAACCAAATAAAGAGGTGATTTTATGGTTGAAGAGAAATCATGGATCCAGAGGCCTATTGCTCCGTTATCCGGCACGTTCATGGCAGCGAGCATAATCGGGTTTTTCATTGTTGTGTTCTATTATGAGGCAATTGCAGATGCAATCGGAGAATCGTTCAGCTTCACATTCCTGCTGTTATTCATACTGATGTTCATTGCTTCGATCATCTCCATGACTTACGGCCCGAGCGAAGCTGAACTGAAGATGGACAGGCGAAAGTAACTGCCAATAGAAAAAATTTTAAAGCAGCCTTTATTTCTCTGCCTTGATGCCGGACAATAAAGCTGATGTAAGCAAATTGACAGATGATTACGACCATTCTTTTTATGCAAGTCAAGAAGGTAGGGTAGAATGGTTCATACACCGCTATATAATCTAGAATAATTTACATGTCAAATCATAAAAGCCATTTGGATTACTGTATACTCAGCCTTATACTGCGCCAAAATGGTTTTGAAGCACCCGCAATAGGAGTTGGAAGCAATTTGTTTATTTGTCCTTTTGGCGATTATATTAGAAAATTAAAGGCATTTCCAATAGAAAGAACAAACGACGAATTTAAATCAAGGGAAGGGACTTTTTGTTTATTAACCAGGGGGTGATAAATAACCAAAACATTTATATACATAATGTTGATTATTATTGATAATATGAAAGATCAATTGGTTGAAAAACTTAGTGATAGAATGAGTAAATTAAAAACCTATGATAGAAGTAGATTTCTTCAAGGAGCATATAAACAATTAACAATAAGTCATAAAGGAAGACAAACAAATGGCGAGTATCGAACTGCAGTAGATAACTTACATTATGAAAGTGAAGATAGAATTGGCTTTATGTTAAATTTTATTGATGCCTTGAAACAATATGGATTACCAAATCATGCTCAAAGATTACTTAACCAAGAAAGACTTAATGAAACATATGAAAATTGGAAACATACAATCAGAGAACTTCAGAGAGTGGATCCAAATTGGGCTGAATATGCTGTGTTACATCCACAATGGGGAGGCGTACAATTAGATGTAGGAGGTTACAGAGAATGTAGCCCATTCAGTACAAGCATAGTTTTACGGGATGGTTCATATGGTGGAGATTATAAATTATATGAAGCACTACCGCTCTTTGATGGAATTGGACTTCAAGAGAAAGGAAATAGCGATGATGTTCTTGGTTGGTTAAGTCTTGATGATGCATTAAATCTCGGAAAAGCAACAGCAAGTAGAGATCCAAAAAGGTTTGAATCTGTGTTAGAAAGAGTTATGTGATTAAGTCCCCTTCTAAAAAATAGCCGACTTCTGAATTGCATTTCCAATACTTATTAACACCATAAAAATCACCTTAAATCATCAAAATATCTTTTTCTCTTCCTTTATCGCCTGCGGCGCAGACCCGCCATGCCACGTGAACCTTGGCCTTATTTTCATAGGATAGATCCTCTCATTGCTGTCGTCAACAACAATGGCAGACCCCTGCACTCTGGGCAGGTCATTAAGAAATTTGTCCAGGCCTTCTCTCATATAGCTCTGCATCAATGTTCCAAGGGCATCCACATCAATCTTTGCAGTTACCCTGTGGCTTATTATAATGTCCGCCTGTGTCATCACATCTGTATGGATCTTTCCAGGCTGCTGAGAAGCCAGAATCAATGAAATGCCTGGCTGTCTTCCTTCCCTTAATATTGTAATTAAGGGGTCAGTTGCAACTGTCTTGCCTTTATTCGGCAAAAATTCATGCGCTTCATCAATGACCAGCCATACAAGCGGCATCTCTGTTTTTTCCTCTTCCTCGCTGAACAAATGCATTGCTTTGTGTATTGACTTGTACTCCTCGCCTCTTCTGTAAGTCATTCTCTGTATGAACAAATTCTGCGCAACAAGCCCTATAACCAATGATTTTATATTCCAGCTTCCTGGGACTGTTGCGTAGCAGCTTACATCAAGAACTGTTACTCTGCCTGCAATTGCAAGATCTTTTAAAGGCGTTCCTTCCTCGCTGAACAATCCCCATTCTTCGGCATTCATAAAGCGGTTCATCGCAGCATACCTGTCATTCAAGTCAGTTTCATCATCTTCTTTTATTTTCTGCGTAATGTCTTTCAGCGAATAATTCTCTTTTTCCTTTGCAAGCAAATTTATATTGCGCTCTATTACAACTCCTATTGGGTCTGTTGTCTTGACATCAAACACAGTGCACCAGTCAACTGAGCTTAATTCAGAAGGCTTTATTGAAAACGGAGCATCTGTTGGAATTCCTTTTTCCTTATATTCCTTGTAAAAGCCAACTGGCGTGAAAATCTGCACATCTAAGCTTTTTGCTTCAATACCCCACTCTTTCAATAATTCTTCATCCTGCTGATTTGGGTATTTCATAGTCCAGTAAATGCCCATTGTGTCAAGCATTATTATGCTCAGATTCTGCCTTACTTCCTGAGGCATGTCAGATATGCCTTCTGCGATAACGCCCATCGAGTAGGACTTTCCGGAACCTCTTTTGCCGCATACAAAAACAACATGGCTCCTCGCAACATCAAGATAAATTGGATTTGATAGTGATGTTAATTGGCCCATCTTGACATATTGCTTTCCGAGAAATACTGTTCCCTTTAAACCAAAGTGTTTTCTATCCTCCTCGCTTCTTCCAAGAACAACATCATAAGGCATATATACACTCAAAAAACCTTAATATAAATATTTATCGAAAAAAACAAGGCTTAGCAGGCTCATATCTCGCATAAGCTGCATCAATGCCTTTTACCAAATGCAGCGGAATGCAGTAGAATTTGCGCAGCAATCTTTCTCCCGGAGGCATCACATGAACAGTTACAAATCTATAAACAAGATTTGTACGCAGCATTTTGTAATCAAAATTTGTTTTAAACTCATGATTTTTGTCTTCTGGCTTTACATGGCCAATATAGCCAAATTCATTGAATTGTTTTATCTCAAAATCATGCTTGCCCGATCCATTGTAATTCGTTAATGTTGCATTGAAGCTGTCTCCTCTCTCAATCCCTTTCCACTCAATTTCATCATTGCCCCTTAAAACATAATAAACATCATCTGTTCCAGGTTTTTTTGCAGTAAGCCATATTTTTCTAAATTTTTCAGGGACTTCTGTTAAAAATTTAACTTCTTTCTTATAGTGCGTATGCTTAACGCCTGTCTTTTCCTCGCTTAAAACTCTGGCGCAGAATACATGGCCTATTTTTTCTATCTTTTCCTCTAAAACTTCTGTAATCTTAAATCTGTACCTGCCAAAGCCAAAATCATGTAGAGAAATATTTGGCGGCAAACCTTTCAAATCCACTAATCCGATTTTACCTTTTTTTAAAAGTTCAAAAACGCCATAAGTCATGCCTTTTTTGTCCATGTAGCTTTCTAAAATGCCCCTGGGGATGATGCCGCACATTGGCTCAACCAGCTTTCCATCCTGGATTATTGGCTGCGCTATGCCAAAGAATTGGTCTCCGGCTTCTATTTTGATCCCTTTTCCAATATTGAGATCAAGAACCTGATGCTCTTTTAGTATTCTCTCTGCAAGGTTCTCTTCTCTAGGTCTTTCACTTTCCCCAGCAGCTTCAGAATCCATTTTGATGCCGGAAATGAAGTGTTATTTAATAAATTTTCTGTCAAAAACCACTCACCATAGAGGGGTGGCATTTAGCTACATTCCATCACATCAGGTGGTTTTTGAGCATGCTCAGAATTTTTTACATACAACAAAAGTTGGCTTTCTGCCACCAGTCAAAAACTGGATGGAAAATTCTGACATTTTTAAAGACAGCATATCTTTTGTAACTACTTTTTAAGGGTAAAAATAGAAAGATTTATAAATATGCGCTTATTTAAATCATTTTATGAAGCTTTTAATCAAGAGAGACCGAAATTTTTTGAAAGTAACTAATGGAAAATTAGAATCAGATAGCGATATACCGAAAAAATTAAAGATCCCCAGAGTAGTTATGCCTGACTCGGTTTATGCATTTGAGCAAAGAGGCGATGATGATTTAATTATTGCGGATTCGGTTGACTACAAAGAAATAGACGAACATCTTAGTAAACACCCCGGAAATCCTAATGACACTATACCGGGAATCTGGAGTGGCCGGAGGTCAGTTTTAGTTAATGATAGCGGTACTTTATACAAACTGAAAGGAGTTTCTTTAGACCCTAAAAATCCCAAAGTTATAAATTTCAATAGGAGAGAGTTTGAAGTTTTTGGGGGCCAACCGACACAGTCAGCTGAATTTGAAAAGCAAATGTCAGACAGATTTAATACAGTCTTGCGAAATGAGGGCATTGATCTTCTAATGACCTGCGAAGGATACTGGCATTATCCTACAAAAGTGAAGGGAGAGAGCTTCTCTGCTTCCATTATCAAGGTGGAAGGCGATACAAGATTAGATGAATTTATGTTTTTAATTGAAAATCTTTTTAACAAGAAGCTTCCTGATGGAAGATATTCGAGAAATTCAGAAAAAGAAAGAGCAGTTATAAATATCACACACTTATATTCTGATATGGGGTTTATTGTAGGACAATTAAAAAGCCTCATGGATAGAAGCGGCCAAACATGGAGCTGCGATAATGAAAGAAGCAATGCTCACGTTGGCAACATGATCCTTTATAATGGAACAGGCAAGGTAAAGCTGGGATTTGGCGATTTTGATGCTTCTTGCGATGCTAATGACTTTTCAGAATCAGAGCTAATAGAATTGCAAAAAAGAGAATACGAAACAATAAAAAATAGCGCAATGCAAGGGCCAATAAGTTTAAGGACGGTAGTATCTTCGCTTTTTGAAAATGATGGCGAAAATACAAAATATATAATTTATCCTCACTTTAGAAACGCTTTTATTGCAGGATTTGAACGTGGATATGGAGCAGGAACCTCTCGTTTAAGAGTAAAAAATACAATTGATTTTGGAAGATTCTTGGAGATTTTTAAAGCATTAAGAGACACATCATTTAGTGCTGAAACTTTTGTTGGAAGCTGTAGTACACTAGAAGATGTAATTAAATCTGCTGGGCATTATAACAAAGATTATAAGGGATCTTATAACAAAACTCTAAATCCCTATGACATCTTGTTTAACAATAAGATCTACCAAAATTACATTAATAATTTCTGAAGTAAAACCACATAAGACTTCTATAAATGATTTACTAAAAATATATTGAGAATAGAAATCAACAAAACCCACAAATAAACAATTTATAGCAAACTTTAAATATATCCATAAAAACAAAAACACTATGGATATAAAGCAATCAGTCTACAAATACGCGCTTCAAAATGCCCTTAAATTCGAAGGAAAAGCAAGCCAGGGGGCAGTTATTGGGAAAGTTCTTGCAGAGCATCCTGCATTTAAGCCAAAGATCAAGGAAATAGCAAAGGAGACTTCTGAAGTTATAAAAAAGATCAGCAAAATGGGCTTGGATAAGATAAGAGAAGAGCTTGAAGTCCTTGCTCCTGAATTGCTGGAGAAAAAAGAGAATGTGAAAAAAGGGCTGCATGACCTTGAAAAAGCAGAAATGGGCAAAGTTGTCATGCGCCTCGCGCCTTATCCGTCCGGGCCGCTGCACATTGGCAATGCAAGGCCGGCAATACTTAATGATGAATACGTAAAAAAATACGAAGGAAAATTACTGATGATCATTGACGACACAATCGGCTCAGAGGAAAAGCAGCTGATCAAAGAGGCATTTGACCTTATTCCAGAAGGATTAAGATGGCTTGGCATTGATTTTGAGCCGAGCATAATCTACAAGTCAGACAGATTAAGCATTTATTACAAATATGCAGAGGAATTGATCAAAAAGGACAAAGCATATGTCTGCTTATGCCCGGCAGAAGAATTAAGGAAGAACAGGGAAAACAGCAACGAATGCGCGCATAGAAAAGCATCTGCGCAGGAAAATCTTAAAGAATGGAAAAACATGCTGGCAAAATACAAAGAAGGAGAGGCAGTTTTAAGGCTGAAAACCTCAATGCAGCATCCAAATCCTGCATTCAGGGACAGGGTTTTGTTCAGGATTTCTGAAAGAGAGCATCCTAAAGTTGGAAAAAAATACAAAGTCTGGCCAATGCTTGAACTGTCGTGGGGCATTGATGACCATCTTCTGGGTGTGACTCATGTTATAAGAGGAAAAGAGCTGATGATTGAAAGCGAAATGGAGAAGTTTATCTGGGATATTTTTGGCTGGCAGCATCCTGTTTTGATACATACTGGATTATTGAAATTGGAAGGGGTGAAGATAAGCAAATCAAAGTCCAGCAAGGAAGTTTTGTCCGGGGAATACAGGGGATGGGACGACCCAAGAACATGGAGCCTGCAGTCTTTAAAAAGAAGGGGCATAAAGCCCGAAGCAATAAGAAACTTTATTTTGAGCTTCGGCATGACGCAGAGTGAAATAACAGTTCCGGTTGATATTCTTTATTCTGAAAACAGGAAACTGATTGAAAAAGAAGCGAACAGGTACTTTTTTGTGGAAGACCCTAAGAAAATAAAAATAGAAAAAGCGCCGATACAAGTCTGCGAGCTTGACCTGCATCCTGATTTCAAGGAGAGAGGCGCAAGGGAATTTAACACGTACACTGAATTTTACATTGCGAATGATGATTTCAGGCAATTGAAGGAAAATAAGCTGTACAGGCTTATGGACTGCCTTAATTTTAAAAAAGTAAAAGATAGATTTGTTTTTGAATCGTTGGAATACGAAAAATACAAGGATAGAGGCGAGAGGATAATGCACTGGCTGGCTGCCGGGAAAGATCTGGTTAATGCAGAAATTCTTATGGATGACGGATCAATTAAAAAAGGGCTTGCAGAAAAATCAGTAAATGATCTTGGCGAAGGCACGATTGTCCAGTTTGAAAGGTTTGCATTCTGCAGGCTGGATAAAAAAGAAAAGGACAAGTTTGTGTTTTGGTTTGCGCACAAGTGATTCTAAAAGCAAAACATTTATATACTCAACATATATATTAAATATAGGTGATGTATATGGTGCAGGCAATGATCCAAATTTCGGAAAGTGTAAACCAAATACTGAATATTGTAAAAGCGAGGTATAACCTTAAAGATAAATCTGAAGCTATAGAAAAGGTTGTAGCTGATTATGGGGGAGAACTTTTAGAGCCTGAACTAAGGCCCGAATTCATAGAAAGGATGAAAAGGGTAGCAAAAGAGAAAACCATAAAAATTGGCACTCTTGAGAATTTCAGAAAAAGATATGGCATGAGCTAATATGTACTCTTTTGACATTAAAGACAGCTTAGACAAAAAACTAAGCAAAATTTCTAAGAAAAACCCCAAGCAGCTTGAAATAATACATAAAAAAATCGAGGAAGTAATTCAAAATCCGCAGCATTATAAAAACCTTAAAGCGCCAATGCAGCATCTCAAGCGAGTGCATATGGACAAAAGTTTCATTCTTTTATTTTCTGTAAATGAGCAGGAAAAGAAAGTCATATTTGAAGAGCTCGACCATCATGATAATATTTACCATCAATAATAAGAAACTATTTAAACATACGATGTATGTTAAATTAAAAGGTAATAATAATGACTGAAATCGTTGTCAAAACAAAAATAAAGGAAGTTGCTGACAAGTTCGCAAAGGAGATGCAGAAGGAAGGCGCTAAAAAAGCCATAATAAACATATCAGTTGACTATGCCCCTGCGCTGAGCGCAAAGGTCGAGCAGCTGATCACAGAATCATGCAAAAGGGCAAGAGCCAATGGCCGCAACACTGTGATGGCAAAGGATGTTTAATAGGAGGTGATTTAAATGGAACTGCCTGAAGGTGCACCAGGACCTAAAATATGGAATGATATCATGAGAAAACATTTTAGATTTAAGACAAGCATCAACATAGTTGGAGTTTTAAACGAGGGTGTCGGAAATGAAGTTTTGGAAGAACGATGTGGCTTGTGCAGCTTAACTAGAAAAGGCAGAAATAAAATTTGCCATATGCAGAGCAAAATTGATGATTTCTTAAAAGATGATGAAAATATCCGGGATTATTTAGACATTCAATTTCCTGAACAGGACGAATACCAATTTGATGAGCAAATATTCTCAACGCTTCAATTCAAGCTTGCAGAAGACAACAGGTTCATTAAGTTTCTTTATGATAATGACAGAACAGTAAGAGACATTGCAATGACAACTGGATATACTGGTGCTTTGGTCTATATGGCAATCTCCGCATATATCAGGCAGCATTGTCTAGATAAAGGCCACATGTCTCAAAAAGATGGGAAATGGGTGATTAATGATTTACAGCCTGTTTAAATTTATTTTTAAAGTTTAATTTTATAAGAGATTATGATATCATAAAGAAAGGTGCTAGAATAAATTAAACTCACTCTAGAAACTTTATCTTCTTTTTCACTTCTTCAATCCTTGCTTTTATTGCATTTAATTTCTCCTTGCTCTTCTCCCTGCCCTTTATCTTATGGTAATTTCTTTCAAGCGCCCTTAACAATGACCTTAATTCAGCAGTTTCCTGTTTGGCAAACTCTTCTTCAGCAGATATTTTTCTTTCTTTAATTTCCTTATGCAGATTCAATTCATTTTCAAGATAAGCAATCCTGTCTTTTAATTGGTTTACAACAGCAGATTCCCTTTGCTGGTTGTAAAGAACACTCTTTTCCTTCTCAACAACATCAAATATTTTGTTTTCAAGTTTTTTTAATTCTGCCAAGAATACTGGCTTTTCTTTCACAGCTTTTAATTTTGAAATATGCCTTTTTAAGCCTTCTCTTGACCTCTCCCTTTCCTTTATTTTAGCGCCTGCCTTATATAAATGCCTGAGAAAATGCTTTATTCTCGCTTTGTTTATGCTTGCATTTATAGCTTCATCAGAATTCATCTTAGAATCCAAATGGCCTTTTCTTTTGCTGCCCGAAACTTGGCGGTGGAGGAAGGTTTGAAATGTCCATTGGCCTTGGAGCCTGGCTTCCAAACGGCGCTTCCCTAAGTGAAGGGCTGAAAGCCGGCAGTTCTTCTGATTCAATATTCATTCTTGGAATTGGCGGCGGCGCTTGAGGCTTAGATCCGCCTTGCTTTGAAATAAAATCCTCAATCATGTCTGATATTGAAACCAGGCCTTCTGCAATCAATTTATTCTGCTCAATAACCTTGTCAAGCTTTTCCAGAATAGGGTCGATCTTCCTTACAGCAAGATCCTGGTCTTTATCTTCCAGCCTCATTTCATCTGTTGCAGACTTGAAAAGCTCCAGCAAGCCGCCAACTGACCTGTTAAGGTCATTCACAGAATTCATCAGCTCCTTTCCTGACGGAGCATTTACAATCGGATTTTGCTTGATCTCATCAACCTGCCTTTTAAGATTCATCAGTTCGCGATGCGGCATAAGATCATAATCCTCATTTTCCTCAGCCATGCTAAACACCTCTTTTTGACATTATAAAATCTAATTATTGTGGAATTAAGGGGTAAATGTATATAAAGATTTCGTTTTGAGATTTATAGAACAAAATCTTCCTACGCAATACTTCAAAATGGTCAAAATAGAAAAGAATATAAGCATATCCTCGCTTCTAATCCCGCATGGAAGAACCATATGCGAATAAGGATCTGGCAACATATTTTTTTCACGCTAAGACGTCGCCACATGACTGTACTGACGGTGAAATAAAAAAATGCTCGCATGAAATGAGCATAATTGTCAATTATAAGCATAACATAAACATATATTTCCGTCGGAACGGCTTTTTAGATGATTTGGACATTGAGATTAGCGAAGCAGATAAGGAAATTATCGAAATAATCCTGAGTGAAGGGCTAGATGCTGCAAAGAAATTTGTTGCTGAAAAGCGCAGCAATATAACGCAAAGAAGAGCATGGAAAGCACCGCAACAATATAAAAAAGAGTCGATGGCAAAAGAAGCAGGTGATAATTCCTGGATAGATGAGAATTCAATAGATGATACGGTGAGGATACTGGAAAGAGGTTGATTATTTCTTAAATTTGCATCTAATTTTTTAAAAAGAAAATGTAAAAAAATAAAACTAGTATTCAGGCATCTCGCCGCCCATTCCAGGAGGCATTGAAGGCCCTTTAGATCCGCCGCCTGCAGCAATAACATCGTCGATCCTCAATATCATTACTGCAACTTCTGAAGCTGAGCTTATTGCCTGTGTTTTGATCTTCAAAGGCTCTATAACGCCCTGCTCGAAGGCATCAACAACCTTTGCCTTGAAAACATCAATTCCTGCCCATTTCTGCTTCTTGTCATGAGCTGCCTTAAGCTCTGTTAAAATGTCAATTGGATCAATCCCGGCATTCTCTGCCAGCGTTCTAGGAATGACTTCAACAGCATTTGCAAATGCATTGACAGCCAACTGCTCCCTTCCGGACAATGATTCGGCGTATTTCCTTAACTCACGGGCAAGCTCTATCTCAACTGCGCCTGCGCCTGCCACAATCTTTTTGCTTCTCAGCACAGCTGCTGTGTCGCCGATAGCATCTTCCATTGCCCTTTTAACTTCATCTACAACATGCTCTGTTCCGCCTCTGATCAAAATAGTTACGGACTTGGGATTCTTGCAGTCTTTGACATAGGTCATATCTTCATCTCCGATCTTTTTTTCTTCAACTATCCCTGCATTTCCCAAATCATCATTGCTTAGCTCGTCCAAATTCGTGACAATCTTAGCTCCAGTTGCTCTCGCTAAAGCTTCCATGTCGCTTTGCTTTATCCTTCTTGCAGCATAAATTCCTTTCTTGGATAAAAAATGCTGCGCCATGTCATCAATGCCTTTCTGGCAGAATACAACATTTGCTCCGGAGCTTTCTATCTTGCCAACCATCTTCCTGAGCATATTCTCTTCCATATCAAGGAATGCCTGCATTTTTTCAGGGTCTGATATTTCAATTTTGGCGTCAATTTCGGTATTTTTTATTTCCAATGCAGAATCAACTAAAGCGATTTTTGCATTTTTAATCAGCCTCGGCATTCCTGAGTGAACCTTTTCCTTGTCCAGGACAACACCCTGTATTAACTCAGTATCCTCAACAGCTCCGCCGACTTTCTTTTCAAGCTTTACGTTTTCAATGTCTATTATTATATCGCCATTTTCTTTCTCAGCAATTTCTTTCACTGCTTTGACAGTAATGTCTGATAAATGCTCCTTGTCTGTTTCAGCGCCTTTGCCAGTCATGGCCGTTATTGCGATCTTCTTTAATGTTTCAGCGTCATTTTCATCAATTGTTTCAGCAATATTGTTCAGGATGGCTATTGCCTTCTCAGAAGCCAGCCTGTAGCCGCGGGCAATAACCGTAGGATGAATCTCCTGGTCAAGCAGATCCTCAGCCTGCTTCAATAATTCTCCTGCGATAACAACTGCTGTTGTTGTCCCGTCGCCAACTTCATTCTCCTGTGTTTTTGCGATTTCAACAAGCATTTTTGCAGAAGGATGCTCTATCTGCATCTCTTCAAGAATTGTAACCCCGTCATTTGTTATGACAACATCCCCTAAGCTGTCAACAAGCATCTTGTCCATTCCTTTCGGGCCGAGAGTTGTCCTTACAGTTTCAGCAACTAACTTGGCTGCCATTATGTTTGTCCTCTGCGCGTTTCTTCCAGTTGTCCTCTGGCTGCCTTCAGGCAGAATAAAGATCGGCTGTATCTGCTGGTTTGCCATTTTATTTCCCCCCTGATTTTATTTTTAAGATCAAAAAGCTTAGAAAAGGTAAGTAAGTGGTTCTATTTAAGGCTTTTGGTTTTTGTGTTTTTGGCGTTAATTCAATGATATTTTTTCATTGCTGGTTAACATCCACTAACTCTATATTTGTAATCACTTATAAATGATTAGTAAACGAAAATTTTATATATTCAATAGTATTAACAGACACTATGGCTGAAAAAACGCTTGTGGACGTACTTTCCGAAGTCGAAAAACTTGCAAAAAGTAAAAAAACCAGGGAAATAAATCGAATCTTTGTTCGAGGACCGGCACCTTTGGATGGTTCAATTTCGATGCGATTAGAAAAGCAGGAAGTAAATTATGATGTTGGGGCTTTAGAAGATGTCGCATTGGGAGCAATAGCGGATTATGTTTTGCATTCCATTGATCCTGCGCATAAAACCACACTTCTCAAGAACACAAACTTTACAGGCACAATGCTTTTAGACGGAATTACATCATATCTGCCAGCTTATAGCTTGCTCAAATGCATGCCAATAAAAAAAGAAGATGTGCTATTTTATTTTAAGGACCCCTTGAATACTGAAGCTATAGTGGACTTGCTGCATTCTGCTGATTTGCATCAGAAAATAAGTTTAAAAGCGCTAAAAACTAAAAGAGGTTCAGATATAACTGAACTTTATTTGGACAATACCCATGCGCTAACAATTGAAGACTATGCTATTTCATTGCCTTATTTCAATCTTGCAGAAAATGGAAGATTGAAAGAGGGGTTGCAGGCTGCAATAGGGCTAGTTACACGAATACACCAAGATGCTCTTTTTAGAAGAGATATAAGAAAAGTTTATTTTGCGCAATATCAGCCCATATTCAAGCTGATATTTCCTGAATTATTTGAAGATAGAATGACAGACTTTTTAAGAAAGATACAGGAATTGGTCAGAACTAAAAAATTACATGAAAACCCGGATTTCAAGGAAACTAGATTGTCAAAATTAAACGCAGATTATAAAAAATATGCATTTGATAAAAATAATCTGCCTGAACATCTTGAGTATATTGTAGTATGCCCTGATAAACAGGAAGCTTATATAAGATTTGGCTCAAAGTTTGATTATGAAAGAATACAAAAAATGCTTAGGCCTTTGAATTTTTCTATGTCTGATGATGAGAAAAGCTTGTT
The DNA here is from genome assembly GCA_016180285.1 of Candidatus Woesearchaeota archaeon. Lineage (NCBI taxonomy): Archaea > Nanobdellati > Candidatus Woesearchaeota > Candidatus Woesearchaeota archaeon. The sequence continues at coordinate 344 of JACPBO010000011.1, read as the reverse complement.
TAAGCGTGAAAAGTTTATTAAAAAAGGCGGAGCTTATAGAAAAAAATCACTTAGAACCAGCTTAAAAGAAAGGAAAATTAATGACCAGTATGGCTCAAGTTTAGTTGCACTCGAATCAGGCAGTATTATAAAGCTCTATCTAAGCCAAGATGATGCCACATTTGAACGGGCAGCCATGATATTTTGCAAAATTTACTATGGCAGATTATTTTATACAGGGCTTGTTCCTACTTCAGAGATTAGCTCGGACATATCAAAAAATGAAAGAATGTTCATTAACTCAATTGATATGCTTACTAAGCTTTATACAACCTTTTTGCAGGTAATAGAAGAAAAACAAAGAT
>JACPBO010000010.1 GCA_016180285.1 Candidatus Woesearchaeota archaeon | reverse complement strand
TAAGGAAATAACAGTAATTTCAGGCATGACTAAAAACGATTTGTTAACAATTGATGGATGGAAAGATTTTAATTATGGCCATAAATCTGTAATAAGAGTCAGCATTGCAGACAAGCCATTAAGGACAATAGAGTTTGGTTAAAATGGATGAAAGAACATTAATTCAAAAAATAAACAACCTGAAGAAAAAGAAAGATGCAGTTATACTGGTTCATAACTACCAGCGGCCTGAAATCTACAAAGTAGCTGATTTTATCGGCGACTCGCTTGAGCTTAGCAGAAAAGCAGCTGAAACTAATGCAAAGATCATTGTATTCTGCGGAGTTGATTTCATGGCAGAATCCGCAAAAATACTGAATCCTGAAAAGAAAGTGCTGCTGCCTGCCTTGGAGGCAAAATGCCCTATGGCTGCAATGGTTACCGCAGAAGAATTGCTTGAGGAAAAAAAGAAATACAAGGATGTGGCTGTTGTTTCTTATATAAATACAACAGCAGAAGTAAAGGCAGTTTCGGATATTTGCTGCACTTCTGCAAATGCTGTTAAAGTTGTTAACTCGCTTAAAGAAAGAAATATTATTTTTGTTCCCGACAGGAATCTTGCTGATTATGCTGCAAGGTTCACAAGCAAGAAGATAATCCCGTGGCAGGGCTATTGCTATGTGCATGCAAGGTTTTTATCAGAACAAATTAAGGAAGCAAAAAAGCAGCACCCAGATGCAGTTGTTATCGCTCATCCAGAATGCCCGGCTGATGCGATAGATGAAGCAGATGCTGTCTGCTCGACATCCGGAATGGTTGATATTGCCAAAAAATCAGATGCCAATGAATTCATGATCTGCACAGAAGCAGGAATGGTTGAAAGGCTCAGGCTGGAAGTTCCGAATAAAATATTTTATACGCTGGGAACAATCTGCCTGCAGCAGAAAAAGAACAATCTGCAGAAGGTTTATGATTGCCTTAATAATGAAACAAACGAAGTTGATGTGCCTGCAAGAATAAGAAAAAATGCAAAGAAGGCATTGGATAGAATGCTGAGAATAAAATGAGCAGCGCAAAAGAGCTTATAAAAACAGATTGCGGAGTAATAGGCGGCGGCTTTGGCGGCTGCGCAGCTGCGCTCGAACTGGCTGGAGCCGGCAAAAAGGTTGACTTATTTATCAAAGGAAAGTTAGTGGAAGACTGCAACAGCTATTTGACAGCCGGCGGCCTGGCAGCAATTCCTCTGGTGGATGGAAAGCCTATTAAGGGAGATTCCTTTGAAAGGCATATTAAAGAAACATTGATTGCAGGAAAAGGCCTTAATGATGTCAAGATTGTTAAATTCTGCGTGGAGCATTTTTTCAAAGATGTTATTCAGTGGCTGATTGGCAAAGGCGTTAAATTTAATGCATCTGAAAAAGGATACAAGTATGATCTGCACAGGGAAGGCGGCCATTCCAAAAACAGGATATTTCACGCAAATGACACAACAGGCGTGCAGATAATGAAGACGCTTGGCAGGTTAGTGAAAAGCAACCGCAATATAAGGGTTCATGAAGAGCATGTTGCAATTGACCTTATAACAAAGAACAAGCTGGAAAAAAGAAAAAAAATCAAGGCAAAAGCGAAAGATGCCTGCCTGGGGTTTTATGTTTATGATATTAAAAATGATCGTATTGAAACAATCTCCTGCAATGGAACATTCATTGCAACAGGCGGCCTTGGGAAAGTCTTTCTTTATACAACAAACTCAGATGCTGCAACAGGAGATGGATTTGCAATATGCTATAGGGCAGGCTTGCCATTGGCAAACATGGAATTTGTGCAATTTCACCCAACTGTGTTTTATGACCCGTCTGCTGTCAATGAATACAGCAGAAGATTTTTGCTTACAGAGGCGCTTAGAGGAGCAGGCGCAATATTGAAGCTAAGAAAAGATTCAAAAGAAGATTTTGTTTTAAAATATCATCCGCTTGGCTCGAAAGCAACAAGGGACGTTGTTACAAGAGCAGAAGATATAGAAATGAGAAAACACGGCTTGGCGCATTTATGGCTGGACTGCGCAAAAATAGACAAAAAAAGATTAAAGGAGGATTTCAGGAATTCTTATGAGTTCTGCTTGGCCAAGGGAGTCGACATAACAAAAGAGCCTGTGCCTGTCATTTATGCTGTTCATTATTCAAATGGAGGCGTGCTTGTTAACCGGAATGCAGAAACAAAAATAAGAGGATGCTATGTCATAGGTGAAACTTCTTATACAGGCCTGCACGGCGCAACAAGGCTGGCTAGCAATTCTGCGCCAGAATGCATTTTATTCGGCAGGCTGGCTGCAAAGCATTTCTTAAAGCTCAAGAATCAAGCAAATATGAGTGTTCCATTATGGAATGCGGGCTCTGCAAATGATATAAGGGACAAGGCTGCCATAGCCTATTATTGGGAAACTGTCAGAAGAACAATGACTTCATTGTGCGGAATATCAAGAAATAAAGAAAGATTGGATGCTGCAAAGCAAGTATTATCCGCGCTCAGAAAAAACATCAACGGATTTTACTGGAATTATCATGTGAGCAAGGAATTCTTAGAAGTCAGGAACATAGCGGATGTTGCCGGCATAATTGTAGAAAGCGCCATTGCAAGGGAAGAATCCAGGGCATGCCATTTCAGGGAGGATTTTCCAAATCAGAATGATAAGAGATTCAGGAAATTGACTATAATAAAAAAGCATGATGCATAGAAACCTTTTTAAAACACGCCATATTCACCCTTTATCGAGGTGGCAGAATTGAAATTTTACAGGGGATCTTTCATAAGCACTGCATCCGGCATCTTTAATTTTACGAACAGCATGTTCAGCCTCATAGTTGTCTACTTCATCTATCTTTTTGCAAATGAAAAAGGATGGGCTTTGCTTGCATTTGTTTCAAAGCTCTATTTAATCACGATAGTCGGGGTTTTTGCCATATTGTTCATAGTGATGCTTATTGTCTTGCTTTTCTCGGTCATTGGTTTTTAGAAGATAAAAAGGTGATAAAATGTACAAGCATAAAGGGCAAAGAGTGGGTGTTTTTATAGATGTGCAGAACATGTATTACTCTGCAAAGCAGATGTATGGCGCAAAGGTAAACTTCAAGGAAATCCTGAAGGAAGCAGTCAAAGGAAGGAACTTAGTCAGGGCGCTCGCATATGTGATAAAAGCAGACATAAAGGAAGAGCAGGGATTTTTTGAAGCATTGAAAAATATCGGGTTTGAAGTTAGGGCAAAAGACCTGCAGATTTTCTACGGCGGCCAGAAAAAAGGAGACTGGGACATCGGCATTGCAATGGACACAATTGAGCTTGCCCATAAGCTGGACACGATAATTCTTGTAAGCGGCGATGGGGATTTTGCTCCTTTAGTCCAGCATCTTAAAAGGGCAATCGGCTGCAGGGTTGAAATCATAGCATTTGGCAAAAGCGCCTCAGCTAAGCTGATAGAAGAAGCTGATGAGTTCACAGACCTAGATGAAGCTCCTAAAAAGTTTCTGATAGAGAAATAAAACAAAATCTAAAATGCCCATCATAACAAAAAAGCAGAAACTAGCTGAAAACATATTCCTGATGAATGTTAGGGCTCCAAATATTGCTAAAAATGCAAAGCCCGGGCAGTTTATAATATTGAGGCTAGATGAAGAAGGCGAGAGGATTCCGCTGACAATCGCAGATTCAAATCAGACTGAAATAACGCTTGTGTTTCAGGCAATAGGAAAGACAACAAAACAGCTCTCCGAATTAAAAAAAGGCGATAGTATGCTTGATCTAATCGGCCCATTGGGAAACCCGTCTGATATAAGGGAATACGGGACAGTCTGCCTTGTTGGCGGCGGCGTTGGAGCTGCTGAATTATTGCCATTGGCAAAAGCATTGAAGAGAGCAAAGAACAAGATCATAACAATAATCGGCGCTAAAAATAAAAAATCATTGATACTTGTTGATGAGCTTAAAAAGCTCTCCAAGCAGCTTATAATCTGCACAGATGACGGAAGCAGAGGATTAAAGGGGTTTGTTACAGCAGCATTGGAAGCTTTGCTGAAAAAAGAATGGTTAAACTTAGTCTATGCAGTCGGCCCTGCAATAATGATGAAATCTGTTTCTGCATTGACAACGGACAAGGCAAGGACAATAGTTTCATTGAATCCGATAATGATAGACGGAATAGGCATGTGCGGCGGCTGCAGGGTTGTTGTTGATGGCCAAATAAGATTTGCATGCATTGACGGCCCTGAATTCAACGGGCATAAGGTTGACTGGGATGATCTGCTCAACAGGACAAGCTATTATGCTGAAGAAGAGAAGCATGTCTGCAATTTGAGAAAAATAAAATGAGAAAAAAAGAAAAATCAGAAAATAGAATGTCCATGTATGTGTCTTCACCAAAAAAGTTTTATCCAGAAAGTTATTTAATAGCGGCAATATTTTATTTGTTGCTTTTGTTAGCTCTCCTATTCATAATAATTAAATCGTCCAATATGTTATTTAAAATTTTAATAGCAAATATTTACCTATTTTTGTCCATATACCTTACCTACTTCCTTATGCACATGTATATAATAAAATTAAACAAAAAGAAAAAACAATTAATAATCCAAAACTATTTTGCCAGCAAATTAAATCTGAAATCTTGTTTAAAGATTATTCATCTGCGAAAGATTATTAAGAATAACGAGAGGTCAATCCAAATATATACTTATGGCCAGGAATATTCGAGTCTCAAACTGATTATAGAATACCTTAAGAGATATTTCAGAAATAAAGTGACCATAAAGTGTATCCCGGAGCGTTTGTGGATATAAACAAAATGAAAACCATAATGCCGCAGCAAAAATCAGAAGAGAGAATTAAAAATTTCGATGAAGTCAATCTAGGTTATAATGATGAACTGGCGATCAAAGAAGCATCCCGCTGCCTGCAGTGCAAAAAGCCAGTCTGCATCGAAGGATGCCCTGTCAAAATAAACATTCCGAAGTTTATAAAGCAGATCAAAGACAAGAAATTTGATGATGCGATAAAGACAATAAAAGAGCAGAATTTTCTTCCAAAAGTTTGCGGCAGGGTGTGCCCCCAGGAAACGCAGTGCGAGGAAAAATGCATCTTAGCAAAGAAAAAGCAGCAGATTGCAATTGGCTGCCTGGAAAGGTTTGCAGGAGATAATGAAAAAAGTTTTTTAATTCCTGCAATCAGGAAAACAGGCAAAAAGGTTGCTGTTGTCGGCTCCGGGCCTGCTTCGCTTACATGCGCTGCGAAGCTTGCTTTAATGGGCCATAATGTGAAAATATTTGAGGCATTGCACAAGGCAGGAGGCGTTCTGCTCTACGGAATTCCGGAATTCAGGCTGCCAAATAAGATTGTTGATGATGAAATAAGATATATTAAAAAACTCGGAGTTGAGATCGAGCTTAATTCTGTGATTGGCAGAACTATCTCGCTTGACGAGCTCTCAAAACAGTATGATGCTGTTTTCATAGGAACAGGCGCTGGCTTGCCTTATTTTATGCGCATTCCGGGGGAAAGCCTTAATGGGGTTTATTCTGCAAATGAATTTTTAGCAAGGATAAACCTGATGAAAGCGAATGAATTTCCAAAAGCAAAAACTCCGATAAAGAGGGCAAACAAAACCATAGTTGTCGGAGGAGGGAATGTTGCGATTGACGCTGCACGAACAGCCAGGCGCCTTGGCTCTGATGTAACTGTTGTTTACAGGCGTTCTTTTGATGAAATGCCTGCAAGACTTGAAGAGATAGAGCACGCCAAGGAAGAGGGGATTAACTTTTTAATGCTGACAAGCCCAACAAAAATAATTGGCGATAAATTTGTCACAGGCATGGAATTCCAGCAGATGATGCTTGGCGAAATGGACTCGTCAGGAAGAAGAACTCCATTGCCGATAGAAGATTCCGAGTTCAGCCTTGAGTGCGGCCAGGTTATCATCGCAATAGGCCAGGGCATAAATCCTTTGCTGACAAGGAATTCTGAATTAAGGACGGTTATGAGGGGCGCAATAGAAGTGAATGAAAACTACCAGACATCCGAACCCAAAATATTTGCAGGCGGTGATGTGATCGGCCAGGAATCCACAGTCATAAAAGCAATGGCTGATGGCAAGAACGCAGCAGCGGCAATAGATGCCTTTTTAAGAGGTGAAATTAAAAATGATGGCGGTAATAGAGCTAAATAAGGATACTTTCAAGGAAGAAATTCTGGACAGCGATAAGGTTGTGCTAGTGGATTTCTGGGCAGAATGGTGCATGCCCTGCAAAATGATGGCCCCTGCTTACGAGGAGCTTTCAAAAAAATTGGCAATGCTGAAGTTCTGCAAGTTCAATGTTGACAGCGCTTCTGAAATAGCTGAAGAATACGGAATAAGGGGAATTCCGTGCATTGTTGTCTTCAAATCAGGCAGGGAAATCGGAAGGATTGTCGGAAATATAAACAAAAATGAGCTTGAAAACAAGATTAAGGGGATTATTGGAGAAAAATAGGCCTTGCTGATGCATTCACAATTGCCCTTATCAGCTAAAATAATCTTCATAGCAGAAACTTTTATTCGCTCCTTCAAATGTGCAGCTGCCTTTTTCATCAATTATGTTGCCGTCTAAGAATTCTCTATAACTGTTAATCAGGGAGTTGCAGTCGCTGCACCTCTTAAAATCAGTGCCTATCTCAATTTCAAACTGCTTTTCATTGAGCTTCTTTATTTTATGCGGAACAACTGACCTTTCTTTAAAATAAGTATAAATGGTGTCTATGAATCTGTTATCGGCAAAAGCTTCTGAAAGAGTTATGTGAAGGACGCATTTTTTTGGAGCAGTGAAGCTTACTGCATTTCTTTTTATTTTTATACATCTCTGAGATCTTAATTTTTCCTTATTTTCTTCTTTTTTGCAAGCTGTTCTGGAAGCTTAATGCTGCCGTCTGGATTGAATTCAACCATGAAAAAGCGGGATTGAAGCTGTTTAAATTGTTTTCGTTTTATGCGAGAACTAATGTCTTGCCTGTACTTGGTGAATGAAAATAAGCGTATTGTTCAACCTGTAGATATTAACCGTAGGCTGTTAAGAATTCGGCTGTTTTCTTAGAGAATTACTTATTCAAAAGAATTTTTTGACCAAAAATACTATTCCTCCAATGAATACAAAGAAACCTGCAATTTCATAAAGTGTCAGTGTTGATAATATTGAAGTTTTTGTTTGTTGATCAATCGGACTGTCTTTAACGACTTGACCAGTTGCATCCAGCATGGCGTCTTCTGCAACGCCTTGGATATAATTATTTAACAAGAATACCGATAGTGCTACAATAAATGCAATTATTCCAAAAATAGTAATCTTGCCCATTTAGCCAATCACTCTTTTTGCGACAGCAAATATTCCAAGTAATCCTAGCACGATGCCTATTCCAACGCCACCAAAGATTGCTAGGTCGCCCATTCCTGCTGAAAGATTTGTTCCTTTCAAAAGGAGTCCTGCTATGATTAATACACCGACGATGCCTGTTGCACCCATTCCGATCCAAAAATTTTCTGTACCATATGTTTTCCTCCGGACTTACGTCCAGTATATCAGTTATTGCTTCTAATTTAAATATTTATCTGTTTTAGCTTATACTTGTGAGTATTATAAGCTACTGCTAATACTTTTTACCAGTAAAACGAAAAATTTATATACTATTGCTCGTACTTTTATTAAAATGGAGAGGAAATCTGCTAAGGAGCTTATAAAAAGAATTTTAAAATCTGTGTCTGAAGCTCCAAAGTCAATACACGAAATTGCCAAAGATTGCGAATCTAATTGGGAATCTATTAAGATATACCTGGAAAGTCTAAAAGAGGCAGGCGTACTGTTAGAAACAGAAATCGCAAATAAAAGAGTATTCTCTTTAGTGCAATGTGATAAAACTAACAAAACAGGGAATTATTTTGATTTACCAATAAGATCAGAAGATGAAAAACTAATTGATTCTTTATTTTCTAAAATTAAAGAAGAGTGGAAACAAAAAACAGGAATAATTCCTGGTAGAATCCAAGTACAAAAAACTCTTGCAAGAATAAATAAAGAATGTAATTTGAATCTTCCAATTGGATGGTATCAATTTGGAACATTGTGTGTCAAACCTTACGACCAAAATTTAGATTATGATTTTTCTGGATTAAATGACGAAGTAAACAAATGCATAGTCGATATAGTTGGAACTTATTCGAAAGAAGTCAACGCAACAGCACTCAAATTAAGACATTATAATGAAGAAAATCACACTCTTTATAAAACAAAAGAAATGTTATTGTCTCTATTATCTTCATCTAATTTCTCTAAAAAATATATTCAAGAGATAAATAATCAACTTTACACTCTACTAAAAAACTCTCCCCCCATTTTTGATAAAGTTTCTAAGAGATTAGTAAATGATTTTGTCGGTTTAGTTTTACAAATGGTAAATGCTATTTCTGATGAAGATCTTAAAATGGTAAAGAATGATATCTATCAATCATTCAACGAGATTTGGAAACTAATTGCTTTGTATAATTACTTCTCAGATTTGGAACCTTATTATTCAAATAATTTCAGTAAAGAACTTGAGCTAAAACATTTCATTTCTGAAATGAATACTCAAAAGATGGAAGTTATTGAACATTTAAAGTACCTTAATGATCTTCTCCCTCGTCAAGCAGAGCCAGACGATGAAACATATAGAAAAATAAAAGCTATGTTAAGTTCGGTAGTTCTTCTTACTGAAGATGAACAGAAGAAACAGGAAAAATTCTTAGAACAAAAAGAGAAAGAACTAGGACACGATAAATTCCAAGAATGGTTGCTAGAACAAGCAGGCTTACAATAATTCTGGTTTTTTTATTGGTATTTTTGTTCCGATTTGAAGAAAGTCGTCAATGTTTCTTGTGATGATATAATCTGCTTTTACATTTTCAGCAATTACAATATGAAGAGCATCTGGAAAATTAGTTTCTGATCGTTTTCTTGCTTGAACTTCTTCTTCAAGAGAATATTTGCAGATTTCGATTTTCCTTTTCAAAATCTCAAAAGATGCTTTAATTTGATCTCCGCGAAGCTTTTTTAATAGTTCTTTTACCGTCCATGGCTCAGCCATATTCTTATTCGAATGCATACTCACTTCATTATTAATGACATTGATGAAGAGATTTGTGTCAATGTAAAGCCTGCTCATGAATTATTCTCCGTTTGTTTTCTCCTAAATGTACTCTTATCAATCATTACAAATAACCACCCAATTATCACACCATAGATTAAACCAAAATAATGCATAAAAAAGTTCACGAGCGTCCCATTACTTGCGACATTGTTAATAGTCGGAAATAGAAGGAATGGTGCAACCATAAAAAATAAGGGAATAAATAAAGACAAGAATAAAATTAACATATTTCGTTTACTTTCTTTTTGAATTATGAAATACAGAATATTAAAATTCTTTCTCCATAAAAATACAAATAATAAGAAGAGCGAGGCGAGAGGCAATATTAAAATTATAGACTTAAACGAGTATATGCATGAAAAAATTAATGCTACATAAAATAATATCAAATAAAAGAATAAGTTATTATGGAGGTTATTGTTACTTTTAATTGCATAGTGTCTAATCCAAATAAAAATTATGATGCCTAAAAAAGCAGATATTACTCCCGAGGTTCCTGTCGATGTCAACAAATTAGGAAAATATTTTGGTGTTATCCATAATTCCGCAAATCCACTAATTATTGGGAGCGAGATACAAATCGTAAGGTACATTTTATAGTATAATTGCTTCAGATTAGAATATGCTGCAAAGATAAATATTGGGATAACAAACCAAAAATATCCCGTTAAGTTATCAGTTAAATGTTTCCAACTTCCATGCATGTAACTAGCAGTAAATAACTGCCACCACATTGGTTCTTTGATGTGAATTTGCATAGCTGTTCTTATTGCATCAGGTAAGAGCATTAACAGAGTTATAATTAGGGGTAGAATCAATAACAAAATTATATCCATAAAAGTAATATTTCCGACAATTTTTTTGGAATCCTTTAAAAGATTCTGATAACTCAATCTTTTAATCAATAAATTCAGTCTTTGTTTCTTGGAGAGTTTCTTCATTCGACTAACTCACCATTAAACGCTTTCTGCATCAATGCATCAAACAAATTGTTTATGTCGGAAGTTGTTTCTGATTGTTTTTGCCTTAATGATTCAATTTTTTCCATGATTGTTAAAAATTCGTTGAGATACATGTTAATTTCCCTTCTTTAATTGTTTTTCAACAAATATTTCGAATTGGCGAGATATAACCAATCCTTTTTTCTTGCAATACTTTTTATACATTTTATAGATTTTCTCATCGACTTTGAGTGTTATATTCTTACTAGCCATTCTAACCAGTAAATATTTGCACAACTTTATAAATATTACTCAAATGAGTTGGACTTGACATGTCCACTGTCTTTATTCGTGCAGACTTGACTTGGCTGTAATTACTGGTTTCAAAAAAGTGAGAAAAAACAAGACTACTAAGAACATCCGCTATTTAACGGATAGGATTGACATCCACAGGGTGACCAATACGGAAAATAAGAAAACTATATAAACCAAATAAAACCAATAATTTCACTATGAGAAAGCCAATAATCGCAGGGAACTGGAAGATGAACAAGGTCAATTCTGAGGCAGTTGCTTTTGTCAGTGAATTAAAGCTGCGGTTGATTGACGTCAAGGATGTCGAGATCGTTGTATGCCCGCCTTTCACTGCGCTGCATGACGCTGCAAAAGAGATAAGGAATTCAAGCATCAAGCTAGGCGCCCAAAACATGCACTTTGAGGATTCTGGCGCATTTACAGGCGAAATATCCGCCTTAATGCTGAAGGAATTAGGAGTTAAATATGTTATTTTAGGCCATTCTGAAAGAAGGCAGCACTTTAACGAAGCTGATGATCTTATAAACAAGAAAATAAAGAAGGCATTGCAGCATAACCTCATTCCGATACTCTGTGTAGGAGAAAAGCTTGAAGAAAGGGAAAAAGGCGAAACAAAGAGAGTCATTGAAGAACAAGTCAAAGGCTGCTTAAAAGATATAGATGCTTCTAAGATAGTCATTGCTTACGAGCCAATATGGGCAATCGGCACCGGTAAAACTGCTGCGCCGGAACAGGCTGAAGAGGTTCATTTATTCATAAGAGAGTTAGTTAAAAACTTATATGATGAAAAAATTGCAAGTAATGTGAGGATCCAATACGGCGGCTCTGTAAAGCCGGATAACATCAAGGCGCTAATGGAGCAGAAAGACATTGATGGCGCATTAGTCGGGGGAGCTTCCCTGAAAGTTGACGATTTTGTGAAGATTGTAAAATACAGGCAGTGATAACTATTTCTCAGTGATTAAATATAGAAAAGTTTATAAAGTAGATGTGTTTTATTGGTTTAGAGGGGTTAGGGAGCTGGGTTAATGAAGTGCAGCATACTATTACTCGCTTTGATCTTATCCTTTTTGTTACTCATAAATATTTCTTCTGCCAATATTTCAGAGCAGGATTTCTCTAAAATCTGCAGTGATTTGTCAAAAATAGACAAAGCAGATTTAAATAAAAAGTTAATTGAAGCAGGCATTGATCCTGAAAACACAACCCTGCCCTATATTTATGAAGCATGCAATAATTTAATTTCAACTGCTGCAGCTTCAACAGAAGGCATTGCTGATAAAGAAGCTAAAAAAATAAAAAAGAAGAAAGAAGTTTCCATTAATGAAAATAAAATAATTGAAAACAAAGGAAAAGGAAAAATAAAATTTGACAAAGATATTGGCATGGATGTAACTGATGTTGAAGAAAACCCAAATATTTATGTTGATGATAATCTGATTGCTATAAACAGCAAAGAATTGCCGGAGCTCAATGAACCGGCCGCAATTACAATAGAAAATCTCCATTACAAACAAACACCCAGGATATTATATACGAATGAATTCACAACCAATAGAAATGAAATCAAGAATCCATGCCCGGAAGATACGTGCTTTAATGTTTCTTACGATCCTGTGCTCAGAATACTGGCCTTTACTGCTTCCCACTTTTCTTCTTTCACAACAGTAAGCTCATCCTGCCCTGTAAATTATACAGACTGCAATGGAGACGGCGCAGGAACAGATGCAGATGGCTGCGAAAACCCTTATCCTAAATGCTCATGCTTAAACAGAGGCAATTATTATTTCTGCGCAGATTATGCATGGTTCTGGAATTACTATGGCCAGAATTATAGCTGGTGTTTTGGGAGAACATCATGGCGCAGTTACTGGTTTGGCGGGGTTGTTATAGACAGCACGGGAGAGAAAGGAGGTTTTCCAGACTGCAGCCAAAGCCAATACTGCTGTTTTGATTATTATACTGATTTTATGGCAACATGCGGAAACGGAGTTTGCGATGCTAACAAGCCATATTATCCTGAAAGCAATGGAAACTGTCCCAAGGATTGTTACGTTGGAGATGGCGTTTGCGACCCTAACTATGAGAACCCAAATAATGACCCAAATGACTGCTGCACAGATTTAACGCAATGCAATACTTTGCAATACTGCAGCGAGAATAATCTTTCAGATTGCAGCATCAAAAAAAGCTCTGAAGTTTCTGGAACCTATAATTTTAAAGATTTAGTGATTGATTCAACTGTTACATTAAAGGCTGTTGATAATGTTATAATCAATGCTGAGAATGTTAAGATCTACGGAAAGGTAGTGGTTGATGGCGATTTAGTGTTTAATTTAACCGGTGATTTTGAATTATATGGCGTAATAAACGGGACAAAGTCAAAGCATACAGGGTTTTCTGTGATTAGTGAAGAAAAGCTTTATTGCGCTCCTGGCTCAGCATTTGATATGAGCGGGGATAATGGCGTTAATGGCGCAAAAGGCGTTTCTGGCCCTGCTCCGACAGCTGGAGTAGATGGAACAAATGGAAAAGATGGAAAGCCAATAACAATAGATGTTGGTGTTCTTGAAGGTGAGTGCAAATTTATTTCTAATGGCGGCAGAGGCGGCGATGGTGGAGCAGGAGGATCTGGTGATTGTGTTGGCTCTACAGAGGGCTCTAATTATTGCTATGGAGGATTATGCAGTTGCTCTGGCGATCCAAATGGAAAAGACGGAGGTATTGGAGGAAATGCTGGAAATGGCGGGCCTATAAATATTAAAGCAAAACTAAGCAAATCTTCTGTTTCAGCAATTGCTAACGGAGGCAATGCAGGCTTAGGGGGTAAAGGCGGTGATGGCAGCAGAGGCCCTACAACCGGAAGGTACTATGAAACAGTTTTCTGGTGGAGCGGCACGTTTACTATAAATTATATTTTATATGATGGAGGAGATAGTGGTTCAGGAAAAAAAGCCGGAAAAGCCGGAGATGGCGGGGCAATTAATATTAATTTTGATAAATATAAGTGCGATTCCAAAGCAGGAAGTTTATCAGCAAATGCTGGCAATGGCGGAAACGGCGGAAATGGAGGAAAACCAGCTGATGGCAGCGGCTGCTTCACACATTTCACAAGCTCGTGTTTTTCAAGCATGCCTGGTAAAGCAGGGCTATCAGCAGAGTCTAGCAAGGGAGGAAATGGAGGCTCTATAAATATTAAAGTAAATCACAACGATAATAAGCCTGTAATAAACTCTTATTTGTTCTCTGCAAATGGAGGCAGTGGAGGCAGTGGCGGGAATGGAGCCGGGGGAGCTTACTCCTGTTATAGTGACAGAGCGGGCGTATGCAGATATCCAGGGTGTACTGAGGCTTCTTTAATGACGGATGCTGCAGATGGAACAGAGGGCAGCAATGGCGGAAATGCTGGAACTGTTATTATAGATGGCCTCATCGTTGGCTGCAGTAAATTTTCTCTTAATGGCGGGAATGGAGGAAGCGGGGGAAAAGGAGGAGATACCCAGGGAAATACCGGATCTGGAAGTAATGCAGGAGATGGTGGCGATGCAGGAACTATCAGCGGATTAAAAGAAAGCTCATGCAAAAATACATTTAGTTTAAACGGCGGTGATGCTGGAGATGGCGGAAACGCAGGAAATTCAGCGTCTTGCTTGCCAGGATCGCATTGTTCAACAGATGTGTGTAATTTTTGCGGATATTATTACGAGCACCAAACTGGCATTTCTGGCAGCGGTGGAAATGCCGGGGATGGAGGGGAAGCAGGCTCTTGTTCTGATTGCACTGCAAATGCAAAAGGCGGAAAAGGCGGAATAGCTGGAAAAGGAGGAAAAGACTATGGTGAAGGCTGTTCGATTTCTTTAATCAGCCCATATTGCGGCAAACCTTGCAAGCCATCAGGCGCAGATGGAGAAGCTGGAAACAGCCAAGATTCAATTTCATTCATCAGCAATACGTCTGTGCCTACAGAAAATCATGCGCTAACAGTAAGCGCAGATATAGCGGCAAAAAACAGCGATGCATCACCTACTGTTTGTGACGATCTACTGTGCAGAATAGAAATAAGGGGCGATTGCTCTGGTGGCGCAGCAGAATACACTAATGAAGTGGAATACAATATTAGTGGCGGCCATGGCTCTTTGGCAAACAGCTATCCGAATGGCGTTATGAATGATGTTACTAATTGTGATTGGGATTATGCCAGCTGCACCTGCATTGTTGAGTTGACCATACCCAAGCAATATACTGATTACGGGGATAATATAAAGTGTATTGCAAAAATAGAGGACAGGTGCGCTGAAGCAACAGCTAGCGATTCAATAGGAATTGCTCCAAAATGCGGAGGTTAATAAAATGAAAGCAACAACTAAAAAAATAGCAGTAATCAGCAGCATTCTTTTAGCTACTTTGGCGGCCTACCCATCTGTAAAACAAGCCCTTAGCCCAAAACATCATGACATATATGACGCCTCAAAAATCGGAACAGGTGCTCTGAATGAGGAAGGAAGTGTAGTAGTTGAAGTAAACTATAGGGATGTAACGTATTCAGAATCTGTTTTTGGAATGCGCTGTTATGGCATATTAATACCGGGTCATAATTACTATCTTAACGGCTTTCTTTTTGAAGATTCTTCAAATAAAAATTTAGCAGAATTTGCTTTAGAAAAGGATCTTACTCTTAAGGTTCTGCCTAAGGAAAAAGGCGAATCTGGAATCTTTCCTATCCCGAAAGGGGTTAACCCTGCGTATATTCCAACGGAAACATCAAATTGCCCTCCACCTTTAGAAGAATTAGTTTGGCAATCCGAGGCAAAGATAGAACATGTTGGGCAAGAATTCTGGGTTAAGACAATAAAAGAAGGCAAGGATAAATATTTTAGAATTAAAGTAACAGATTATGGTTCTGTAAATAAAACAATTAAAGAAGAATATGGAAGCCCGGAAGTTACAAAGGTAAATGTAAAATGATAAACAAGGAAATAAATTATTCAGTAATGTTCTTATTGGCATTTCTTGTAGTTCTTCCTCTGGCAAATGGCGGTGGCAGCGACAGTGTTAACGGATGTAATGAAGGATGCGCAGCTCTTGGCACTGGGGGCATACAAGAGTATTTTTGTTTTGAGAATCATGTAAGTATGTATCAAGTTAGTGGAAACATGATAATCGGGTGCGACTGTTCCCAAACTGTTGGGGGCCGTGTTGGCGGCAGCAATACGCAATTTATGATGGCATACAATAATGATGTTTCTTACCAGAGCTATTATTGCGACTGCAATGGCAATATAAGAAAATTTTATACTGGCGATTGCACTACTGAACCGACTTTTGAGAAGTGGCCAGAGACTCCTATTTATACTCCGCCCCAGGATGGCAATAAATATAAATGCGTTGATCCTGATGGCGAGCCTGGGTGTGGGTATGAACGCTGGGACCCTCCATGGTCCTGGACCATTACACATCTTGCCTATGATAAACCAAACTATCGCCTTGTTTGCCATGGTTTAGAGAATGCCAGATGGGATCCCCCTGCTCCGCTTAGCTCTGTTGACTGCGGAACTGCTGGCGGGCCAGCTGGAGGCGGTTCCGGTGGAGGAACAGGCGGAGCTGCTGGTTCGGGAACTCTTGCGACATCAGCGCTTTGCGGAGCTCCAGGATGCTCTATAATCTTAAGAGGGTCCTTCATAGAGCTAGATGTCCCGCCTGATGCATTAAAAGGAAGCGGCACTATTGTTACAACAAACAATGCTCTCTCCGGTACAATTATAACAATTATGAAAGAAGATACATCTCTTTACATCAATAGTGAAAATAATATCCTTGTTGTTTATAGGCTTATACCCCAAGAACTTGCATTTGCGCTTCCCTCAGCCATAACTATAGGTTATGATGAAGATCCGGCAATAAATGAAGATAGGCTGGATATTTATCTTTATGATGAAGAAAACAATAATTGGATAGCTCAAAATGCTTCAATAAATAAAGAGAAAAATGAGTTAACCGCGCATATTGGCCACTTAGGCGTATATGCTGTCATTATGGCGATAGATACAGAGCCCCCTGTCACAAAGGATGATTATAAATACAATAACACATGGGTTAATAAAAATGCTGTGATCAATTTAAGCGCCACAGATGATTTATCCGGAGTGAAAGAAACATTATACTGCATTGGAAATTATGCTTGCGTTCCAAACATCAGCTATAAAGAGCCAATATCAATAACAGCAGAGGGCATAGCGTATTTGAAATATTACAGTGTAGATAATGCGGGCAACAAAGAAGAAGCAAAAGAAACAATAATAAAAATAGATAAAACACCGCCAGAGTTAAGCTTGGCATTAAATCCAAATCAAATATGGCCTCCGGACCATAAAGAAGTGAGCGTTAAGGTAAATGGCTATGCTGTTGATTCCTTAAGCGGCGTTAAAATTAACAGCTTCAAATTAATTGATGAGTATAATGAAGTTAAAAATACTGTAAATGGATTTAATACCTCGATAAAGCTGATAGCATGGAGAGATGGCAACGACAATGACGGCAGGAATTATACAATAACTGTCGAATCAGCTGATAACGCCGGAAATAATGCCATAACATCAGCTGCTGTTCTAGTGCCGCATGATCAGAGGAAATGACAGCAGCATTACACCCATATCTGATAGGTGGTTCTTGATAAATTAAGGAGAAGAATAAAATGGATAAAAAAACCAAGGCACTTTATATTGCTTTAATGGTATCTTATCTAACATACCTAACAACAGGGTGCACAGCTAAAAATAGATTAGTTGAAAAGTACAATGCTGTAAAATTAACAAATGATACAAAAGCCGAATGGCTTGCAGCTTTCTTAGGAGACAGTGTTGCTTACACAAGCAGGAAAATGGGTTCTGGTTCTCAAGAAATTTATATTGGCGATAAAGCTCCAATAAAAATAGATTTAGGTGATGAGATTATAGATAATTTCTTTGGTGGCAGAAATAATCTGCGCCAGTTGGACAATGGAAAAATTCTTGTACCTGTTTATTCCCTTATGCCTAATGAGACAAGACACAAACTATGCATTAGCCTAGTTGACCCTGCTGATGGAAGTCATAAGCTAATATTTATACCCGAACAGTTCGAGGCTTATGTTTTTTTGGAAGGTTCTTTTAGAGATAAATTTTATGTTACCACAGAATCATATAAGTCGGGTAATCATATATACGAAGTTTCATTAAATGGGGATAAAAAGGAGATTAGTGCTTTTCCATCCATCATTGCAAGAAAACAATATACGATTCAGGAACTTAAAAAGGAATTATGGAATGGATTAGGAATAAATGAAGACCAACTAGAAGCTATAGCGCAAAATAAATGTCTATTGGAAGTAAATGACTTTAGAACGGATAATGAAGGCAATATTATTGAACTTCTTGTTGGTTATTACGGAAAAAATGGATGGATAGGTCATGAGCAGTGGGACATATACAGAGCCCCTTACAAAGGCAATTTAAAATTTCTTCCAAATACATCAAACAAATCAGGCAGCTTATTAGAAAATAAAATGGATCATCTGTTTGATAAACAATATGAACTTGGATCCAGACAGAAACTACGATGTGATGCCTTATCTTCTGCAAAGAACGAACTCACTAAGAATTAATAATCCTCATAGGAGAATGTAAAATAAAATAAGCAAAAATGGCAATTACGGATTTCTTCCGAATGTTAGCTTATCCGCAGCTAACGCCAAGCACATGCCTGCTGTATAAGCAACAAAATCATTGGGATCAAATTTTCCAAAAAACCCGCTGAATGCTTGCGCGATCTCAATGCCGTAAAATAAGGAAAGGAGAAATCCTGCAACAAATCTTCCCCTATTCTTAAATGAAGCGCCATAATATGGGGAGATCAATTCGGTTAAAAAATATGCTCCAAAAGGAAATGCAGTTTCGATCAAATATTTGCCTGTGAAATTTCCTGCAGGGTATTTTGCTGCGACTGCAACGCTGCCTATTACCGGCAGAAAAGCATATGCTCCTTCCACTATTCTTTCAAGCCTTTCTCCCATAGCGCTTATTATGGCACTTGAAATATTTAAATCTTTCTATTTTGTAATTACTTTTTAGTAGTTCATTTGTAGTTGATTTAAGAAACATAAACGTAAATCTTGTGGATCTGCTGGTCATAAGCTTGCGATTGGGCATTTGCCGCTCCTCCGCTAGCATCGCAATTTGCTCCTGTGCAAACCATCACATTATAAATATAAGTTCCAGCCTTAGCTCCGCCAGGTATGTTGAATGCAACCCTTGCAATGTCTCTTTCAAATTTTTTAATTGTTTTTGTTGTTGGGTAAACAAACCATTTAGTTGTAGCTTCTGTCGCAGTTGAAATTGTTTCTCCTTTTTCATCAATAGCAGCATCCCATTTAACGCTTATGCTGAATGTATCGCCAGAATCCAGAATATTCCTTATTCCAATCCCGGCAACATCGCTCTTCCCAGCCCGTACATTGATGGAATTCGGAATAACAGCAACCTTTGACCCTGTGTCAAGAGCATCAAGTATCTGCGCTCTTGTCTGCTGGTCAAGATCTTTCTGCGTTGCATAGGCCTGCTGCATAAACCTGTATGTCAATGTTACTGCAAGCCCGAAAACAACTATGGCCAGGATAAGCATCACTATGAAATTTATGCTCAACTCCATGCCTTTCTTGTTTTTAACTGACATCTGGCTTTATAACGGTTACTTTTTCTTTTAACGCCTGTTCGAATGAATCTGCATAAGTGGTTGTTGCTCCATAGCTGGTTTTTCCGAATTCATAGTCTATTTTTATATTAAGGTAAATATCTTTTTGATAGCCGTCAAATTCATAGCTGCTTACCGGTATCTCAATGCTGTTTTTATAGCCGACAGTTGGGAAAATTAAATTACCGGTCTCTTGGCCAAGGACAACTGTTTTATCATTTATTTGCACTTTATTGATAGTTAGTGGCAAAACAGCATTTTTTTCATCAAATTTGCTCAACGTAAAGTCAATTTTAACTGTATTGTTCTTGATATTAAGCGGTTGCTCAAGGGAAACGTCAAAGTCCAATGTGAAGTAAGATGCTGTTTTTGTATTCGGGTAAAGCTTGGATAATTGAATCCCCTCCTTCACTGCAGTTTTGCATTTGTCTTCAAAACAGCCGTATTGCATGTAATTTCCAACATCTCCTTCGCAAGGCCCGCAGTCTGCCGGAGCATTGCATTTCGTTTCCCCTTCTTCACAGATCCAGTTGCCGTTGCAGTCAGCTATTATGTCATGCCTGCAGAAATTATTTGTTTGTTCATTGCAGTAATCATTTGTGCACCTGTTGCCGTCATCGCAGGAATCCGGGCATGAAGCTTCAGGCCCTTTTACAAACGTTACATCTGTTTTTATCTGCTCGACATAGCTTCCGCTGCTGCTCACTCCTTTTTCTTTATACTCATAAAATATTCTCAATGATATTCGCTTGTCCGCCTTATCAGCGCCAAAATCATAATCAATCACAATGACTTCGCTTATTGCGTCATTTATTTTCCACAGCATTCTTTCAATTGGCTTTTCGCTCAATAAAATATTCGAGCTGCCCATTGATGTTTCAACCATTATTTTGTTTATTTTTATATCCGTCACGCCAGCATCAGCTTGCGCAAGCATTATGCTTAATCCAAGGGCGGAGCGTCTTGTATCGAATGGCTTGTCTATTGTTGTGCTCAGCTGGAGCTTGAATTTCCCAACATCTTTTTCTGAAGAAAATGTCTGTGATATTTTTTGGGGAACGCATTCATCCTTTTTATCGCACGCATATGTTATGCCTGACTTTGATTTTGCCGAGCACTGGCCGTAATCTGCAGGGCAGCCGCATTCATTTTCCCCGGATTCCTTTATTTTGTTTCCGCAGCAGTTCATTTCAGCAATATAGCTGCATTTTCCCTTAACGCAGCTTGCGTCATAGCATGTTTTTGCTGCGCAGTCAGAAACTGATTTGCATTTTTCAACATTGCTTTTTCCGCAGGCGCTTATTAAAAAAACAAGAATAATTATAGATGTCAAAAACAAATAATGACTTTTTTTCATTTATTGTCCCTTTATTAAAATCATATAAAGATTAAAAAACAAAAATCAAACCCTTTTGATTTCATATTCCTTGGCTATTATTGCCATGAAAATCACAAGGATCACTGCTCCGATTAAAATGATATAGATCGGGTTGATCGCTGCCTGCTGGAATAATTGATACAGGCCAAACAGCATGATAATCACGCCAACCCACAGAAACTTGTCAAATGTGATCTTCATGATCTCGAATTCTTCTGCCTGAGTTAGCCTTCTTTTGATTTTCATCTTGGCCTCATTTGACTGTTACGTAAAGGTCAACTGTCTGTGGCTGGCTACCTGCCCCTGGCGGCGTTACTTCAATCGGAATCAAATAGGTAGTTGGCTCAGCTCCTGAACTTACTTTCACCTTCATCGGGATGACTTCAACTTCACCAGGCTGCACTTTTTTAGTAGAAAAGGTTGATACTGTAACATCTCCTTCACAAGCAGTTCCGGCTATCGTTTTACAGTCGTCGGTTTTAATGGCTATGCTGAACTCAACAAGGGTGTCATCTTGCAGATCATTTTTTATCGCAAGAAAAATGCTCTTTTCCTCGCTTCGTTTCATCTCAATTTCATAAACATTCAGCATTACCTTGCTTGTGGAATCCTTAATCCTGTCAATCATTTCCTTTTTTATTTGGTCAGAAACCTCTCCGAACTGGGATGTAACGCCTCCAAATGTCTTTTTCATGAATCCAAGGCCTAAGCCAAGCATTGTTATTGCAAGAATCAAGATCACAATCGCATTTATAGAAAGCTCCAAAGCGCCTTTTTTATTCATCCTCATCTTCACACCTCTTTTTAACGACATATATGTATAAAATATGCAATACAGCTGTATTGAAATAACTAATTTATAAAGCTTTCTATGGGTTTAATCCGTTATTCCTTTATTATCCCATATCCTATTAGCCTGAACCTTGTCTTGATCAATCTGGAGATCGTAACCCTCGACCCTTTTTCAGCGCATACTGGCAGCTTCAGCCTGCACTCTGCCTTGTTTTTGCCGATCTTTGTGACAATGCCGACAGTTGCTGCTGAGTTTACATTAAGCATTAATGATTCACCCAGTTTTATGGGCTCCACATTTAATTCTTCTCTGGATCCAACAACCCTTTCAAGCAGATGTGTTTCTAAGTTAAGGTTATACCAGACATCAGGCAGCTTTCCAGGAAAGCCAACTATTGCGCCGCCCAGGGAATCTGCTTTTATAATGGAAGGGTCTAATAAAGTAAGCACCCCGATCGAGCCGCCTGGCTTTACATCATTTACTTTTTCAGAGCCAGTCACCAAGCCAACTATCTTTGTCTTTAACGGCTTCCAGATTTTTTTATTTGCCTCTGTCACTTCATAACCTGGCTTTATCTCTATTTCATCATTGACTTTAAGCATGCCTTGCTTCAATGATCCGCCTAAAACCCCGCCGATAAGCTTCTCAGGCAGATCGCCCGGCTTGTTTATGTCAAATGACCTTGCGACAAACATAATGGGCTCTTTATTAGGATCTCTTGCAGGAGTTGTTATAACTTTCTGTATTGCATCTATTAATGCTCCGATATTGACTCTGTGCTGCGCGCTTATAGGTATTATCGGCGCATCTTTGAACTTTGTATTTCCCAAAAACTTCTTTATCTGCTCATAATTCTGGACTGCGCCTTCCCTTGAAACAGTATCCACCTTGTTCTGCACAACAACAACCTTATTGATGCCGATAATTTCCAGCGCCATCAAATGCTCTCTTGTCTGCGGCTGCGGGCATTCCTCATTCGCAGCAACAAGCAGCAAAGCGCCGTCCATAATTGTTGCTCCGGAAAGCATTGTTGCCATCAAGGATTCATGGCCAGGGGCATCAACAAAGCTGACCTTTCTCAAAAACTCTGCCTTGCCATTGCATTTCTTGCAGGCTGGCTGCGTTGTGTAAGCATCTGTTCCTTCGCAATTATCGCATTTATAGAATGATGCATCAGCATAGCCTAATCTTATAGTTATCCCTTTTTTGATCTCCTCAGAATGAGTGTCAGTCCATTTGCCTGTCAGGGCCATTGTTAAAGTTGTTTTGCCGTGGTCAACATGCCCGACCATGCCTATATTTATTTCCGGCTGCACTTTTTCTTCTTTTGATTCTTTCTGCTCTTTTATTTTAATTTCCCCTTTTTCTTCAGTTTTTTCAGATTCTTCCGGTTTCTTCCTTGGCATGTTAAGTTTTTATTTCTTTTCTTCAGTTTTTTCTTCTTTATGTTCAACTTTCTTTTCTTTTACATCAGCAGGCTTTTCTTCTTCTTTCTTTACCTCAGCCGGTTTTTCTTCCTTTGCCGCTTCTTCGCCTTCTTTCTTCTCTTCAGCAAACTTTTCATTTCCTTCTTTTGTGATTTTCAGATTCACCTGGGAAGTTTTGATTCCGACTGTGTTGCCGGCAACTGTTTTTCTGATCTTGATGCCCTTTTCCCCGACTCTGATTCCCTTGCTCTTTACAGTGTAGATTTTTCTTTTGGTGATCCCTTCAACATCTCTTCTCATAGGAAATCCGCAGTCATCAGAGCCGCCTGTTACCTGGAACTCATAGCCGCTAAATCCAATGTTGTCGCCCTTTACAATGTCGCCGATCTTCTTGCCGATCAGCACCTTAGAATCCTGCCCTTTCAGCTCTCTCTTGTAAGACTTTCCAGTCTTAGAGTCGCTTATTGTTAGTTTTATGTCCATTTTTCCTCCCGAGAACTATAACATTCACATTATAGCCTCAGCAATGCAGAGAATTGCGTGTTTATTTATAAAGATTACTGAGAAAATAAAGTTATTTAAGAAAATATTTTACAGTCATTTCATCATGCTTTTTGGGTTCACCTTTTGCTTCTCCACTATAAAGATCAGCAGCAAAATAGCATCTGACTACAGATATTATATGTTCATAGTTTTCTTCGCGCCCTAACAATTTGCGTATACTACTAACTTTTGCTTCTTCAGTCGACAAGCTTACTATAGGTCTGTAATACCAATAAAAAAAAGAAGCTTGAAAATGAAAATATTGCGGTTCTATTTTCTGCAATGCAGATATTACTTCTTCAATATTTATTGTGGATAATCCT
The DNA here is from genome assembly GCA_016180285.1 of Candidatus Woesearchaeota archaeon. Lineage (NCBI taxonomy): Archaea > Nanobdellati > Candidatus Woesearchaeota > Candidatus Woesearchaeota archaeon. Next base: position 17,467 of record JACPBO010000010.1, on the reverse strand, counting down.
ATTTTCTCAGGTTTATCGAAATCACCTCTTGTCATACCCTCTCTGTAAGGGGTGTAAGTTCCAGTTACAATTATTTTTCCCACTAACCTATCGAGGGGAATAGACCTAACTAATTCGGTTATATCTGTTCCGAATTTACTTTTACTTGGTTCCCGGTCATTATACTCTTTCATCATTTTAATCACAATTAAGTAGTAGTGTATATTCGCCATATAAATCTTTGTTATAAATATTTGATAACAATGTAGAAAGATTTAAATACGGGCTGAATCATCTACCTGAACATGGATGCAGCAAAACTTGAAGAATTAGGGTTAACGCATAATGAGGCATTGACTTATACGGCTCTATTAGAGATAGGTGAAACTAAAACAGGAGCCATAGTCAAAAAAACAAGTTTGCATCGTGTTCTTATTTATGATGCTTTAGAACGCCTTATCAAAAAAGGCCTTGCGACATTTGTTATTAAGGAAAACAGGAAGTATTTCCAAGCTAGTGATCCCAATAGGTTATTGGATTTTCTCAAAGAAAAAGAAGAATTAGCTAAATCTTTACTGCCAGAATTAAGCCTGAAGAGGGAAATAGCAAAAGCAAAACAGCAAGTTTCTATTTATGAAGGAGTCAGAGGTTTAAAATCCGCCCTGCAGAATATGCTAAAAGAGCTTTCCCCAAAAGGAACTTATTGCGCATTTGCTTCCGGGAATATGGCGGATACAATAGGCCCTTATTATGATCTTTATCAAAAAGAAAAGGAAAGGAATAAGATAAAATCATTGATAATATATGATGAGGAGTTTAAAAAAAGAAAAGATATTCTAAAAATAACTTCTGGAGCAATAAAATTTTATCCCTTGACATATTTCCCAACTGATACTTTTATCTATGATGATAAAGTCCTGATTGTAATTTGGAATGCAAATCCGCCATTTGCTGTTTTGATAGTGAGTAAACAGGCAGCAGAATCCTATAAAAAAATATTTGATGTATTCTGGAAAAAAGCACACTTTTAAAAACAGATATGGACAAGTTTCTAAAAATTGATCCTAACATTATGACTTAAGGAAACAATCTTTCTCTCATGCTTGCTGGCTGTGTCGGATGCTGGAAATAAGGGTTTGTGGGCATTAAAGGTCTCATATTTGGATTTTCCCGTCCCATCTGCGGCAGCTCTTCTTCGCCTTCAAAAGGCATTTTCTCCATATTCCCCTCTTCTTTAATTGACTCGGGATTCGGGGTTATCTTGTCTATTAGTTCAATCAAATAATAAAAGAGCGGGAAAAACAAGGCTATTGAAATGAAAACCTGCCATGTCGGCTTTACTTTGTCATAAAATATCGGCGTGAAAACAAGCGCAAAATAAGTTACAACACGAACTCTTCCTATGAAATGTATCATCTTTTTAGCCTTCAGCCCTTCAATAATTATCCAGATGCCGTAAGCAAACATCAGGGCTGCCAAAAATAATTTAAGGAAAAAATAAACGCCCAGAACCATCTCTTTTTTTTCAAGCATTAAAAAAAGCGTTCTTGCCCAGTCTATCCCCACCCATAATGGAATAACTCCGTTTGAAATCGCATTGCCCAAAGATGTCCCTCTCTTCTCCTGGAAAAATTCAGCAAAAAACCAGCTCAAAAATACAGGAATGCCTATCCATAAAAGATTGAAGTTTGTGAAATATGCTCCAAATATGCCGATCCATACCAGAAAGAACTGCCAGATCCAGATCAAAAAGATCCAGGCTGCATTCAAAACAGGTAAAATGAAGCTGTACCATGCCATAAATGAAACCTTCGGTAATTTAGTTAATAAATATTTCTATTGGCAATTATGTTTTCTTTTTATACGCAATTCCTGCATTCCTGGTTGCAGTCAATCTGCGCTTTGTTCTCATAATCTATGTTGAGCGGCAGGACAAGATCTTTTGCAGTTGATATCACTATATTCAGCTCAATATCTTTCACTTTCGGGTTTCCCCTTAGATGATGATTGACTATGCCCTCAAGCCTTTTGAGGTCAGTTGCCATGAAAAAAAGGCAGAGATTATGCCTTCCTGAAGTGATTAGAGCATTAATGAAGAATGGGCAGTCCTTGAATTCATTAATGATGGCTGTTGTGTCAGTCGCATTCACATCCACCTTTGCAAGGCTCAGGTCAACTATTCTGAAATTCACTCCGCTTATGCTGTGCAAGATCCCTTTTTGCCTGAGTTTTTTTATTCTTGCCCCGATTGAAGGCTGGGAGAGCTTTATTTTTTTTGCAATCTCATCCTGCGATACATCCGGATTTTTCTGGATTAAAGACAGAATCGTATTATCCCTGTCATCAAGGCCCAGCTGCTCGTTGAACTGGGTTTTTTTCTTGAAGTCTTCCAATTTCATGAACAGGTTATTGTTTTTCATTTTCTTATAATATATTAGTAATAAGCCTATATTTATAAACTTTTCCTTTTATTTAGAATATTTTAATGATATTTACTTATATTTCAAAGTAATTAGATTTATATATTTTCCAGATATAACCTTGTTAGGTGCTAGACAAAATGCCAAAAGATCCGGTTACAAAAGAAATGCTGATCGGGGATGTTGTAAAGAAATATCCCGAATCAATAGAAATAATGCTGGATTACGGCATACAGTGCATTGGCTGCCATGTCGCAACATGGGAAACTCTGGAGCAGGCTGCAGCAGCCAACAAGGCAGATATTAATGCTTTAATCAGAAAAATAAACGAATCGTTAATTCTAAAACGGGAGGTGAGATAAATGACCCGAGAGATTGTTTGCCAAAAAGGAAGGTGTTTTGATTTTGAGGCAATAGAACACGAGCTTGACAGTTTGTTCAACAGAACAAATATTGTAGAGCAAATAGAGCTTGATTTGCTGAAGAACAGGCTTCATGGAACTTAATTTTAATGGCGCCTGTAAAGATAAATTTGGAGGTGAGTAAAATGACATACGAAATATCGTGCAGTAATCTGGGTATGGACTGCAGCTATACAGCAACCGCGCGCAGCATGGGGGCTTTGATGTCAAAAGTAACAGAGCATGGAAAGGCGGTGCATGGCTATACAGAAAAAGAGCTTAAAGACCCGGGAATGGTTAAAAAACTGAAATCAGTCATAAAGAGAAAATAAATATAAAACAAAAGGTGGTTTAGATGGGCAAAGAAATAATAGGTTTGCTTTCGGTGATGGTTTTATTTCTGGCTGCTTGTCAGCAATTGCCGCAAGAGCCGGCAACCGGTGTAATTCCGCCGAAGCAAACTGAAGAAGGCAGAGCTGTTTTTGCAATAACAGATGCTGCTGCAGACATGAAGGCAGTTACAAGCATAAAAATTACTATTGACGAGGTAAGCGTGCATAGCGCGGCAGAAGGATGGGCAACTGTTTTATCAGCGCAGAAGACATATGACCTTCTTAAGCTGAAAGCAGAAGGAAGCCAGGAGCTTTTGGCAGATATAAGCCTAAAGCCGGGAATTTATGAGCAAGTCCGCCTGCATATTTCAAAAGTTGTTGTTATGGATGCATCCGGAGAGCATGAAGCCAAGCTGCCGTCAGGCGAACTGAAGATTTTAGGAAATCTTGTAATTGATGCAAGCTCAACATCAACAGCAACATTTGACTTCATGGCAGACGAGTCCCTTCATTTAACCGGGAATGGCGAGTATATCCTGGCCCCTGTTGTAGAGCTTGAAACCAAGGAAAAAGCAGATGTAGAAGTAAAATCCGATAATAAAGTGGAAATTAAGTTAGGAAAAACAATTACAAAAACTAAGGTCGGAATGGACATCGACGGAAATGTAGGTGTCGGATTGAAAATCGGGCTGAATGAGGTGCTGTCAATCGAAGGCGGAAAAATAAAGATCGGAGCCCTTGTCAGCGAACAAGCCAAATCAAGCAGCAGTGCAAGCGGAAGTTCTGCTTCATCTGCTGGCTCAAGTACATCTGCAGGAGTAAGCACAGGCGGAGGCTACTATTGATTTTTATTTCTTTTTTTATTTGTGCATTTTAGAATGCAGATATAAACGCAATATTTAAAAACTATCGAGCCTCTGTTCTTTTAACATGGTACATGACCTTATCATAATCGGAGCTGGGCCAGCAGGAATGAGCGCTGCTGTTTATGCAGCCCGAAACAAGCTGGATTTTCTCATTATTTCAAAAGACATTGGCGGCCAGGCAGTATGGTCATCTGATGTTGAGAATTACATTGGCTACCAATTCATAACTGGCGCAGAGCTTACGCAAAAGTTTGAAGAGCATGTTAAAAAGTATAATGTGCAGATCATTACTGATGAAATTGTTGAGCTGAGAAAGCCAAACAGCATTTTTGAAGTTGAAGCAAAGAGCAGCAAAAAGTATCAGGCAAAAACAGTCATTATAGCATCAGGCAAAAAGCCAAGGATGCTCAATGTTCCTGGTGAAAAGGAATTCAGGGGGAAAGGCGTGACTTATTGCGCAGTATGCGATGCCCCTTTGTTTTCCGGAAAAGACGTGGCAGTTATTGGCGGAGGGAATTCTGCATTAGATGCAGCATTGCAGCTTACAAAGTATGCAAATAAAATTTATATGATCAATATAACAGGCGAGCTTGGCGGAGAGGAAGTATTAAGGCAGAAAATTGAAAAAAACAAGAAAGTGGCTGTTTTGAATAATTCAAAAACAGTTGAGATTTTTGGGGATAAATTTGTAAAAGGGATCAAGTTAGAGCAGGATAAAATGTCGGAAATTTTCCACCAGTTTAAAACTGGTGGCAGAAAGCCAATCAATTTCAGATTGCGGAAAATTTCCGAGCATGCTCAAGAACCACCTGATGCTATGAATAGCAACAACATTCCACCTATCTCTGATGTGGTTCTTGACAAAATAAAAATTATTGCTGTTCAGGGCGTTTTCATTGAAATCGGGCTTGTTCCTGAAACAGATTTTGCAAATATCGCCAAAAAGAATGAGTTCGGAGAAATAATCATAGATCAGTCAGCAAAAACAAATATTCCCGGGATCTTTGCAGCAGGCGACGTTACAAATACGCCGGAAAAGCAGATCGTTGTAGCAGCAGGAGAAGGCGCAAAAGCTGCGCTGGGGGCGATAAGGTACTTGTCGAGTTTGAAGTAATTATTATCTTAAAATGGTCAGATCAAAACAAGTATACAAAAAGACATTTACAAGAGATTTTTCATTGGGCATGGTTGAACTTTGGTGCGCTGGTGAAAGCACCGATCCAAGACAGTGGGCTAAAGAAGAACAGCCTTTCATGCCTTACATAATTTTTCAGAGAAAAAACGATGCTGTAGTCTGTTATATGAATCATAATGGCATAAGATGGACAAAAAATAAAATTAGACGCATGATGAATAAGGATGGGGCTTATACCTTTTTTGTTGCTAAAAATTTTTTGAATATTATCAAACCAATACAATATATTTTGAAAAAAGAGAGCATACTTGATCTCAAGTCGCTTAAAAAATTTACTTCTAGAGTGCGTGCATCATGGCCGTGGTTTGGAGCGTTGTGGTGGGCAATAGATTTACTGGAAGAAGAAGGCAGAACAAAAGAACTATCGCCCTTATTGCAAGCCCGTAAAGAAGGAGAATTGATCGGTGCTGGTTCTGATGCAGTAATCAGAAAATCCATTAAACATGCATATCCTAAATTAACAAGTTATGTTGACGTTATTTTGTTAGATGAAGCAATTTCAGGCAGAATGCCATCACAAAAAAAACTTGAAAAAAGATTGAAAGGATATTTTTATACAAACAAGACCCTATTTGTCAGTGCAAAAATTGAAGATATCGAGAGCAAATTCAAGATTAGCATAGAAAGACCCCGAAAAGTTAGAATAAATAAAATCAGGGGCCAGGCAGCTTATAAGGGCATTATATGCGGCAAAGCAAGAGTGATTATTAGCAGAAAACAACTGTCTTTAATGAAGCGAGGTGAAATCCTAATAGCGCCAACAACAGCCCCTGATTTTCTAACAGCAATGCACAAAGCAGCCGCTTTTGTTGCTGATGAAGGCGGTATTATCTCGCATGCAGCAATTGTTGCACGAGAAATGAAAAAACCATGTATTATCGGAACTAAGATAGCTACACAAGTTTTAAAAGATGGCGACTTAATAGAAGTTAATGCAAATGAAGGGTTAATAAAAATCATAAAAAGATCAAAACAAAAAAAGAACATTTAATTTTCGAATTCACAACATTTAAAAACTTAAGAAATCCTTTTTCTACACAATAAAAATGATCGAAATAAGAATCCACGCCAGAGCAGGGCAGGGCGCAAAATCAGCAGCCCAGTTCATAGCAGAGGCTGCAATGGAAAAAGGGAAGTTTGTGCAGGCATTCCCGGAATACGGCGCAGAAAGAATGGGGGCTCCAATGAAGTCTTATGTAAGAATTTCAGATAAAAAGATCAGGGATTATTCGCCTGTGCTCAACCCGGATGTTGTAATGGTTATAGACCCTTACTTTATCGAGCAGATTGATGTTGCCGAAGGCTTAAAGGAAAATGGCATTTTGATTGTAAACACAAATAAAAATCCTGCAGAAATAAAAAATTTAACAGAATTCAAAGGAAAAATATTCACATTGGATGCAACAAAGATTGCTTTTGAAGCGATAAAAGCAAATAAGCCGAATACGCCGTTGTTGGGGGCGTTGATCAAGGCAACAAGCATTGTAAGCCTTGAAAACATAAACAAAAAAATAAAGGATTATTTTTTGAAAAAATTAGGAGAAGAAAAAACTAATGCGAACATAAATGCTGTAGCAAGAGGTTTTAATGAAGCAAAAAACTAAGCTAATGTCGAGCAAGGAAATGCCGATTGGCGGCATAGTTTTAGAGCCAGGCTCAACCTTAAAAGAAGAAACCGGATCATGGAGGGCAGAAAGGCCTGTTTATGATGCATCTAAATGCAACCAGGATATGATCTGCGCGCAGCACTGCCCTGATATGTGCATAATTGTTGTTAAAGATAAAAAAACAGGAGCAAAGCGCCTAGGCACGGATTTCAGGTACTGCAAGGGATGTGGAGTATGCAGCCAAGTGTGCCCTGTAAAAGCAATTACAATGAAGCCGGAAGGAGAATTTAAAAAATAAAATGCCCAATAAAAAAACACTTGCATTAACAGGGGATGAAGCAGCAGCAGAGGCAATGCGGCAGATCGATCCTGATGTAATTCCGTCTTACCCGATAACCCCGCAGACTTTCATTATTGAAACATTTGCCCAGTTTTATGCAGACGGAAAAGTTTCAGGGGAAACAGTTGATGCAGAGTCAGAGCACAGCGCAATGAGCATTGCTGTTGGAGCAAGCGCAGCAGGCGCAAGGGTAATGACAGCATCATCTTCGCAGGGAATCGCATTGATGTTTGAAGTCCTCAATGTCGCTTCAGGCTTGAGGCTGCCGATTGTCATGAATGTTGTCAACAGGGCGCTGTCATCTCCGTTAAACATACACTGCGACCATTCTGATTCAATGGCATGCAGAGATACAGGATGGATCCAGCTCTACAGCGAGGATGCGCAGGAAGTTTACGATCACAATCTAATCGCAATCAAATTAGCAGAATCAAAAAATGTCTTATTGCCGGTCATGGTCTGCCAGGACGGATTTATAACTTCGCACTGTGTTGCAAATGTTGAGATTTTAGATGACAACATTGTTAAAAAATTTGCAGGCAATTACGAGCCAAAGTATTCGTTGCTCGATGTTGATCGCCCAATAACTTATGGCGCAATACAGCTCCAGAATTATAATTTTGAAACAAAAAGCCAGCTCGATGATGCTATGCAGGGCGCAAAAAAGGAATTCCTGAAAATAGGCAGTGAAATCTCAAAAATAACAGGCAGGGAATATGGCTATTTTGAGGAATATAAATCAAAGGATGCAAAAGCTGTTATTGTTGTGCTGAACTCAACTGCAGGCATTGTGAAAGATGTTGTTGATGAATTAAGGAGCAAGGGAAAGAAAGTTGGATTGTTAAAAATAAGATTGTTCAGGCCATTTCCATATGGCGAGGTAAATGAAGCATTAAAGAATGCAGAAAAGATTGCTGTTCTGGACAGGGCAGAGTCTTATGGCGCGAATGCACCGCTTTATTCTGAAATTTTAAATTCATTGTTCGTATTAGACAAAAAGCCGGATGTTTCAGGCATTGTATTTGGCCTGGGTGGAAGGGAGATTTTCAAGAAAGACATTGAAGGCATTTTTGATACTTTATTGGCAAATAAAAAACAGGAAAAATATGCAGGATTAAGAAAATGAACCTTAAAGAATTATCCTTGAAAGAGAACAGGTTTGTACCGGGCCATAGGGCATGCGCTGGCTGCGGATTCCCCCAGATAATCAACACTGTATTGAAAGCCACAGGCAATGTTGTTGCATCGTGCGCAACAGGCTGTATGGAGGTCACATCAACAGTTTATCCTCATACTGCATGGAAAGTTCCCTGGATCCATTCATTATTTGAAAACGCAGCTGCAACAATTTCAGGAGTTGAAACAGCATATAATGTCTTGAAAAGAAAAGGAAAAGTAAAGAAAGACATCAAGTTTGTTGCATTCGGCGGCGACGGCGGAACTTATGATATTGGCCTGCAAAGCTTATCAGGAGCAGCTGAGCGAGGCCATAAATTTGTTTATGTGCTTTATGACAACGAAGCTTACATGAACACCGGCGTTCAGAGAAGCTCCGGAACTCCGTTTGGAGCAGCGACAACAACCTCGCCAGATGGAAAAATTCATCATGGCAAAGAGCAGTTTAAAAAAGACATTGCGAAGATCATGGCTGCCCATAATATCCCTTATGTTGCGCAGACAACTGTTGCGCATTGGAATGATCTCTATACAAAAGCAGAGAAAGCGTTTAATGCAGACGGCCCGGCATTTCTGAATGTTCTGCAGCCCTGCACTCTTGGATGGAAATTCCCCGGAAACATGGCAATAGAGATTGCAAAGCTTGCAGCTGAGAGCAGGTTCTGGCCTTTGTACGAAGTTGAGAACGGAGTTTACAAGCTGAATTACGATCCTGCAAAACCGATCCCAGTCTCAGACTACTTAAAGACGCAAGGAAGATTTGCGCATTTATTTAAGCAAGAAAACAAGGAAATTCTTGAAAAGATCCAGAAGAATGTTGATGAAGAGTGGGAGAAATTATTGAAATTGTGTAGGAAATAGTTGTTATGTTCAATTCAAGTCACCTCGTCTTATCTAAACGCAACATCTACGAGCCCAAAAAAATCTGTCGGAAGATTTATATACCTTTAATTCAAAATTATCTTCGTATGAAAAAAGACTCTGCTACTTTACGTAACTGGATTCTATTCTTTGCTCTCATAACCTTTATTCTTTCATTTTCTATCGGCTTTAAAGGGTTATTCTTTTTAAGTCTAACAATAGGCTTATTTTTTCTAGCAATATTCATGAAGAAAAGAGAAACTGATAATTGGAGTGATGGTTTTAACTGGTTCATTGATTTTTTTAGAGAAATTTCTGTTTATTTCTTCGGTACTTTTATAATTGCCATAATAGTTGGATTATTTTTTGAAATGTCAGGTTTAAAATTGTCTGACCTTGAAACAGTTTTTAAATTTTTTCCTCCTACCTACTTGCTGTTTTTTGGACTTTTAGCAGGTCCACTCGAAGAATTAGTTTTTAGATGGGGAATTCTAAATTGGACTAAAAAGATCATCTCTAAGTGGACAGAACACGCTGAAGTAATCTCTTTGGTTTTTTCTTCTCTATTGTTTGGCTTATCCCATCTATATTTTGGAAGCGGACCAGCAATTTATACAATTTTATACCTTATTCCTACATTTATTATTGGCTTAATTTTTGGTAAAATATATTTAAGAAAAGGGTTAATCACGGTAATGTGGCTGCATTCGCTATACAATATGTTCGTTATTTTTTTAAATTATGCTTTGATTCATGGCTGGCGGTTTTGACAATGTTTAATAAATTCAATATTCGAAGATTTGGAACATTCTTCCTGGTGCTTCTTTTAGTCGTGTTCTTATATTGCTATATTTATCTTCAAATAGGATATCCTAAAGCTGTAGCTATTGAAGAATATGACAAGACAAACCCCATAATTAATGAAAAAACCGAAATTTTAGATTATAGAATTTTTAACTATCCCATTCAATATATTCGTATCTATTTTACTCACGCCACAAAAGAAGGCTTACCACCGAAAGTTAAGTCTGTATATATTGAAACAAGTCAAGAAAAGTCCGAAATATTTTTCCTCAACAGTATTCGTTTGATACAAAAGGGATGGGATGACGAATTTCTTAAAGTGATGTACCCTTCAGATTATGAGGTTAAGAGCCGTGAAAGATATGAGAGATCTAATAGATTTATTCAACAATTTATGAATAAAGGAGACAAGATGTGCTTATATGAGTTTGATAATTATTTAGTTTTTAATAAGACCATTAATTTAAGGTGTTATAGTCTCCAAGATAAAAATATGCTGAATTCAATAACAAAAGAACAAAAGAAATTCTTGTATAGTTCATTTCCAACAGACAATTTAACAGAAATTTATAATTATATTACTCCTGAATTTAGGGATAATCTTCTTTCAGATATTGGCGATTTTACACCCATCGCCACTACTTTTTATATGCACTATTCAATCACAGACTATGCCGATCTCAAATTAAAACCAGAGGATAGAATGACTTATACAGTTTATAAAATGCCTTTACAAAAAAACTGGACAGTCTATACTTTGTTTAGCGATAGTAAAATCCCTGTACAAGGAAAAAATTTTTACTTTTTTAATCTTAGTACGCCTTTAGATGAATCAAAAATTAATGCTGATTTAAGACCCGAAATTAACAATTGGTTCGTTGAAAACAACTATGCGCCAGTCATGGATAAAAGAAGATATGATTTTGTTAAAATCAAGGATAAAAATTGCTATCCTTTGATAGATGCAGAAAATGAAAGAATTGAGAATATATATTGCATCACTGATAAAAATAATACTGTCGAAACAACACTGTTTATTGTGAGTTGTAAAAAGTTTATGTTCTGTGATAGATTAAATAATGATGAGTTAAAAAAATCATACTACTCATTTATCGAACAATATTAGATTTTCTGGAGCTCTAACTAAATTTACTTATTCTAGCTCGGCGACTTGAACTTTTCGGATGAAATTGCCAATTCCAAATAAAACGAAATCTTTTTATAACCCCCAATTTATTTGTTAATATATGGCAAAACAAGCATGTCCAAAATGTGGCAGTAAAAAGATCGTAATTGCAGAAGGTTTCTCAAAATTAGGAAATCCTATATTGACTCAAGGTTTGGTTGGGTGGAAATGTCTTGATTGCGGATATGTTGGAAAAGATTTCTTCATAGTTTCAAAAACAAAACCAAAAAAATAATATTTTGGAATTGGCTATTGACCTTTAATTTATATTGTGAATCTAATCGATTTCACTATTTTATCAAATAGTAATTTATATTCTTTAAAATGCTCTTCATCTGTTTCCATAACAATTTGTATGGTCTGCTGGTTGTCATAGTACCCTGTTAATATCAAACCAAATTTCTGCCATATAGATACATTATTAATTTTTACAATACGATTAGAAATCAACCATTTACGATTGTTTATTTCTTTTATTTCCTCATCTAAAATTGTGAATTCCACATTAGGCTCTTCAGGAAACATCTTTAAAAGTCGAGAGTGAAAGGTTTCTAAATTTATGCTTTCATCATAAATATACACGCCAATGTCAAATCCAGCTATTTTATCCGGTGATGAAAAACTTGCTACTGCTCTATCTTCGCTAACCACAAAACTCCAATCTGCCGGGTAAATCATGGATTTTATACCTATATCGCTGTTTTTATATTCCTTAAAACCAGTCTCAATTGGCGCAGATACATCTTGAGATACCTTACACCCGGCCATTAAAATTACAACTAATATCAATCCCGTTAATAAGAATCTTTTCATAATTTCCTTTCTCGTTATTGAATTTATAATCCCGATATATAAATTATCGTTTATTTTCATTTAATCCATTTTAAAGAGTCATAAATTGATGAAAACTAAGCTTTTTAGCTGGTAAAACATATAAACTCCCAGGCCAGCAACTATCGTGCTTAATGCAGCTATCAGATTGGTTGTGTTTACTACTCGGTCTATGGGCGTATTTGCTTCTGCAATTGACCCGCTGACAGCTGCTGCAGTTATTCTGTTTACTTCGTTGTTTAATTTATCAGGCATTTTAGCCTTTTCAAATAGATTTACAACTTCTTCTTTTGTTTCTTCTTTTTTCGCTTCCTCCTTGGCTGGAGCAAGCTCTGCATAAGTGCATGTTTCTGTTATTGCGGGTTTAGTTCCAGCGCAGCTGTTTAAGTTCGTGCAGCTTCTGCTTCTTGCGCCTTCTTTAGAGCAAGGCTCCCAATCAGCGCACTGCCAGTTCGGTTTGCATGGTGTGATTGTAGGAGGAGAGCCTCCGCTGTTATCATCTGTAGTGGAAGGTGTTGGCTGCGCTGGCAATGCAATCTGGACTTCTATTGGTGTGCTGTTCAACAAGCCGAATTCACCTATTTTCTGAGTAGGAGGCGCTTCAACATAAATGCTGTAGTTTTTGTAATAGTTTGAATAATTGAACAGCAATGTAATATTTATGTATCCTTCGTTTGTGTTTCCTTCATAGATCACACTGTCATTTTCATCCCTGATCTCTATTTTTTTGTTATTGACCAGGCTGCCATGCTGGTCATATACATAGATTGGGAAGACTCTAGTAATATTTGTACGGTCATGGAAATCTGCTATGTCTTTTGCGGTTATATTGATGTGCCCTCTTATTGTTACAGTCGAATCTTTTGTATAAACATCAAACTCATTAGTGGTGCTTAGAGGGGCATTAAAATTAATGGTTGAATTCCCTCTTAAAATAATATAGCTGAACGTGGAGTTTTGGATGTAATTTACAGAATTAAGATATGAGCTGAATTTTATCTCGCTTATGTTTGTATTGCTTATATTTATCTTGAATCTTTCTGTTGAGTTTATGTGATTGCTGATTAAGCCTGGTTGTAAATCTTTTACAGCCAAAGTTCCATAATATGGCTGGATAAATAAAGAGCTTATGTTTGAATCTTCAATTGTGTTATCTGAACTGTCAGCCAGATATAGGGAAGAATCCCCAACACGGCGCGCTTCAAAATTTCTCAGCCTGTTTGTGCTGTTGCCTTCAAGCAGGGTTACATTTATCATTGAATTTGTTAAAAAATTTGTTGAATTGCCCCTTGCATCAAACCCTAAATAAGCTATATCAACATTGCTGAGATTTATGGCAAAGTTTGTTGTGGTAGACCGCATGTCATTCGTTGCAATTCCTGTTCTTAAGCCATCTATTGTCAGGTTGTTTGTCGAGTCGGAATAAATTACTAAATGATCAATATAGCCGCCGCTGATTTTATTATTTGATTTTTCGCTTATAGACGCTGTAGCATTTATTGTTGTGTTCACAAATGTATTATTTGATTCGCCATAAATGACAATATTTCCCCCCATTTCATAATCGCTTGAGCTAGAGCCTCCTGTTCCTGCTGCGTATTCTGTACCGCTGCCGAATGACTGGATAACATTTTCGAATATGTTTGTTGAATTTCCGTAAATGCTGATGTCTGTTAGTTTTGAATTCCTTATTGTATTCTGTGAATAATTGTAGAAATATGCGCTTTCATTGGATGTTGAACCATCAATGGAGTTTATTGAAGAGCCGTTAAAGCTGGTTTCACTATAAAATACAGTTGATTCGTTTATTCTGTTGTTGCTGTTTCCATCAAAGCTGGTTGTTGAATAGAATGTTGTTCTGTTTATCTTGTTGGTTGTATTTCCAAAGAACCTGGCATAATCCTTGAATGTTGCATTCTTGATTGTGTTGTTTGAGTAATTGTAAAATCTGGCCTCTAAATTAAATGTCGAATTTATTATTGTGTTATTTGAATAATCAAAGAAATCTGCCGTATCATTGAACACAGAGTCAATTATTTCATTTGCTGAATTTCCAAAGAACTCGGTCTTTTCAAAGAAAGAGTTCTCAATTCTGCTTTTTGCGTTGAAATAAAATCTTATAATGGTTGCAATATTATTTGCATATATTGTAGACTCTATTATCGTAAGATTTGCAGTATTTTCTATGTAAATGCTATTTTGCCGAGAACTTCCATTTAATACAAGTGAACTTTTGTTTAATACCAAAACTGCCCTGTCTTTCACATACAGTCTTTCGTTCAGCGTTATATTCTCATTTTCACATTTAACATACATTGTCCCGTTTATTGTCCAGTTTCCAGTCGCAGGCCATGTGCAGTTTATAGAGCCGCCTGCACTTCCGGCGGCAACTCCGACTGTTGTAAAATTATAATCCGAGCTGTTTGCGCAATTGCCTGCAGCATCGCAGCTTTCAACAGCGTAATGGTATAAAATACTGCCAGTTGCCAAGCCAGCCAATAAAACAGAGTGGTTTGCTGTATCTGTATCATTTTTTGCTTTTGAGCCATATGCTGTTGTAAGGCCGTAATAAACAGTGCTGTTTGAAATTTCATTTGTGTTCCAGATGATGGTTACATTGTCAGTTGGCGGCGTTGAATTTCCAACATTTGAGATTGCTGGCGGAGTTGTATCTGGCGTAGCATTAACGCTGAATGTATGGTATACGCCAACATCATTTATTCCGCTGGATGAATTGCATTTATAATAAAAGTTATATGTGTTGCCGCTGGATACGTTCCACGTTAAATTATATTTGACAAGATTTCCGTACAGGATAGTTGATGTTAAGTTAGAAGGACTATTTTCATAACTGAAGTTTGCTGTTGTTGTGTCATATTTGCATTTTGACCAAAATGACTCGTTTGTATAGATTTCTAAAATAACAGATGTTGTTGAATTTGGCAATATGGAGTTATTTGTGGGCTTGTCCACTATTATGGGTGGCCCTGATGCAAGAGCCAAGCTGATCAAAGCTAAAAACAGCAAAGGAATTATAAGCAGCATTTTTTTATTCATATTTTATCACCTTTGGCAGTATTTAAGGCTAGTGTAAATATCTTACTGCGGGAACAATCGCTTGTTTTTGTCAAAATAGGCATCATACTTCTGCACCTTTCTCATTATTGTTCATAAAATGTTCTCTTAGGCTAACAATGTTTTTTTTGCCGCTTTTTTCTTTATGCACCACTTTTCTGGCTTCTAATTCCGAAAGAAGCTTGCTTAGGCTCGCTTTTGGCATCCCTGTAATAACCCTTAATGTGCCTTGTGTTGTTCTGCCTTCTTTCATTCTTAATATATTGATGATCTGGCTTTCGTCTTCCTTGAGATGCTCATCAATGCTGAACTTTTTACTGAGTTTCCTTTCAAGCTTTTTCATCCTTGTTTTCTTGTAAACTATTAAAAACGTGATTTGGGCCATTATGATTGCAACTAATACAGAAAGCACTATGTTCATTTTTTTGTCAGAAAAGATGCCTGATCTTTCTCCAATGTTAAATACAGCCATGCCGGTCATTTTGGAATTTTTTGAAGCATTGAAATTTTCCCAGACAAGCATTGAACTTTGGCCATTGCTTTCAATCCGTGTTGGCTTTGCATTTGCTTCTTCTACTGGGTCCATCAAGATGGAGTGCGGTGGCAGCGTTAAAGCGGCCTTGAACAATTTGGAATCAAAAGGGGCAATGAATTCTGTGAAAAAAACAGCCATTGGCGAATTATAGTTGAGCATTTCCCTTGTGTAAAAGCTCAATTTTACTTTTTTTGTAGAAGTTTTTATTGGTATGGTTGTTTTGTTGTTTGAAACATCAGGAATTAAAGTTATGTCATCTATGGCAAGAGAAACACCCCATGCATCAGGTGGCAAAACAACTGTAAGGTTTTTATTGGAAGAAGAATTAAAATTGTATTCGATTGCAGATAAAATATAGTATCTGCTATTGATGTCTTTGACTTGCAGGTCTATATTGTAGGCTTCTAGTGTTTCTGCCATTACAATTGAGGGCAGTAAAAACAACAGCAATAACAAGGCTGTTTTATTGTGCATGTTTCACCTGATTTAGTATTAAATGGTTCAATTTGCCAGCTAACATATATTTTTTACTGATTGCCGATCTGCTCTTTTTTATCTTTAAAGCTTTATGCTAACTATCTCTTATCTGTAATTGTTCCTAAAGCCCCACTTTTTTTTAAATGAACTTTTTTATGCGTATTCTGACATTATTGGGTTAATTTAACCTTATTCTAGCTAAAAAATGATTTTTCAATCGTTTGATAAAAACCATCTCAGTTCTATTTTTACAAAGAAAATGCTCCTCACTATTTAAATATTTCCATTAAGTAATCATTTATTAGTAATAACTCATAATTTAGAAATCTTCGCCACAAAGAACCCCTCACTATCATTATCCTGCGGCCAGATCCTCAGGCATTTTTTTATTTCATCACTGTATTTTTTATTTTCAAATTTTAAAATAGGCTCGCTTCTTTTTATGTCTAATTTTATTTCTTCAAGTTCAGCATTATCATGTTTGCCCAACAAGTAATCAACAACCTCTTCATTCTCCTCAGGCTCCAGCGAACAAGTTGAATAAACCAAGGTTCCATTTTCTTTTAAATTGCTGAATGCAGTCTCGATCAGGTTCTTCTGCGTTGCTGACAGCCTTTTCACCATATTCGGGTTCCACATCAATAATGTTTTAAAGCTCTTCCTTATTGTTCCTGTTCCGGAGCACGGCGCATCAACAAGGATCCTGTCAAACTTCATTTCCTTGAGCCACTCTCCGTGCATCATTGTTATGATGCAGTTTGCTGCCCCGCATCTCTGCATATTCATCTCAAGCGGCACAATTCTCTCCCCCTTATAATCATTTGCAACCAATATTCCTTTGTTTTTCATGTACTGCGCTATCTGCGTTGTCTTTGACCCGGGAGAAGCGCACATATCCAATACAATCTCTCCTGGCTTCGGGTCAAGAACTATAGGCGGGATCATTGAAGCCGATTCCTGAACATAAATATAGCCGAGAAAATGCTCAATCGCATTTCCAATATCCCTTCTTCCCTGCTTATGCTCAACCCAGAATCCTTCCTTGCACCAGGGTATTTGAGCCAATATCCAGCTTTTCCCTAAGCTTTTTTTCAGTTTCTCAATTTCAATCTTTAAAGTATTTACTCTGATGCTTCTCCTTAAAAATTTCAGGGAATATTCTTTGAACTCCTTAAAATCAGTTAATTCAGAGTACCTTTTTATAAACTCCGGCTTGAATTTGATGTTATCCTTATCCATGAAATAAAAGAATGATGCAGGCTATTTAAATATGTTTGCTGCAAAGGGCACAGTCAACTTAATGGTGCTAACCAATAAATATCTCCTTCTCTAAAACAAAAATTGAACGGCAGCTAACATGCCAGTAGCTAATGCTGCCGTTC
>JACPBO010000009.1 GCA_016180285.1 Candidatus Woesearchaeota archaeon | reverse complement strand
TATAAGACTGATTTTACAATACAAGACACCAAGGAGATTAAAAATGCTATCAAAACAATTGTCTTGCTTAAAAAACCCGGAAAAGAAGTTGAAGAGCTTATTAAGAAAATATAGCTTTATTCACGACTTCATTATTTTCGGTTCTTTTGTGAAAGATAAAATAAAGCCCGCAGATATAGATATAGCCGCAGTTGTAAGTGAAAAGAAGCCCCTTATCATAGGCCAAATCAAATCAGAGATTGATAAGAGCATTAAAAATGCGCATTTGCAGATAATCTCTTATGGAGATTTTCTTCAGAGCAAACTCCCGTATCACATTCTGTTTGAGGGCTATAGTGTAAGGCAAGGCAGGTTTATCCATGAAAAACTGCATATTTCAAGAAAAGCGCTTTATACATTTGAATTGAGCGATCTCCCCCAAACAAAAAAGGTGATGTTTAACAAAGGATTAAAGTCTTTGGTGGAACGCACAAATTCCGAGAAGACAGGAAAGGGCGGCGTATTGGTCCCTATTAACAGTGCAGGCGAATTTGAAGATTTTTTAAAGCTCTGGAACAGGAAGATTAAAAAGAAAGAATTTATTGAAATATAACTTCTTAAACAGAATAAATAAAAAAAATTATAAAAAAGAAATAAAAATCTATTTCTTCTTCTTGCCCATCATCACAGCGCCGATTATGATTGCAATCACTATTACGATCACTATCGTCCACACAATCCATGCATTGCTTGGCGCTGCTTCTGCTGCTGCCTCTGGCGCTGCCGGTGTAGGTGTGGGCGTCACTTCTGGTGTCGGTGTTGGAGTAGGTGTAGGCGTTACTGGCGTTGTTGTTGGCGCAGGTGTTACTGGCGCTGCTGCGGCTGTCTTTGCTACAACAGTGAAGTAGCTGAATCCGGGCGAGTCTGCTTCATAATAAACATATTTATCGCTCTCTGTTTTCTTCTTTGTTGTCAAGTCATTCCATTTATTGTCTGCATATCTTGCCAATGCAACATCAGAGTCTTTTACGCCTTTCTCGGTCAGCCATGTTTTTTCCACTCTGAACTGCATCTTTACTGTTCCTATTGCAGTATCTGCCAGATTTGTCTTTGTAATCTGCAAGTTTTGGTACACAGTTCCTGCTGGAGCGCCTACTGCTGACGGTGTTGCTGTTACCTTCTCAACTTTGATATTAACATTATCAGCATTTGCTGTCACCGAAATCTGCACATTTGTGAATGCCAGGGCATCTGATGTTATTGATAACGTCTTTGTTGCTCCGCTGCCTATTGAAAATATGAATGACTGCGCTACTGCAGATGAGCTTGTCGGAGTTGTTGTCTGACCTCCGCCATCTCCGCCACTCGAGGTTGTAGTGGCTGCTGCTGTGTAATTCAATGTAATAGTTACATTGTTTCCAGTAATAATAGTTTCATTTTCATTTCCATTATCATCAATCGCCGTTACAACATAGAAGTATGTTGCTGAGCTTGTCACGCTGTCTGTTGTCGAGTTTGTTGTTGCAGTTGTCACATTAGCAACATTTAACCAGCATGTTGTATTGGTCGCATTCAGGCATGTTGCAGTTGTTCCTCTGTAAATCTTGTATTTTAATCCCGCAGTGTCATTCGTGCCGTTTACATCAACTGTTACAACGCTCCATGTCAGAGTTGCTGTTGCTCCTGAGCCGCTTGCATTTAAATTTGTAACCTGCGCGGGCTTTAGAGTGTCATTGACTGTTGCATTCTGGACTGCGCTATCATTGTAATTGCCTGCTTCATCATAGCATCTTACCTTGTAATAATACTTAGTTCCGTTTACTGCGCTTGAATCATTGTAATACGATGCGCCCACTCCGACAGCTGATGCCAGCGTGGAGAATGATGAATTTGTATCTGCCGTGCCTCTCAATATGTCAATTCTAGTTGAGTTGAACTTTCCATCTGAGCAATTCGTCCAATTTATTAGCACATGCCCATATAGTGTAGTGTTCAGCAGGAATGTGGAATTTGTTGGATTCAGCGTGTCAATGAAAATCCATGCTCCTTGTGAGTTGTTTTGGTTCCCTGCCAAGTCCCGTGCTGTTACATTTACCGAGTAATTTGTTGCTGTTACAAGCTCATATGTTGTTAAGTTGCACATTGTTAGTGTTGTTCCAGTTGAGCCTGAGCAGAACACTCCTCCTGCCCCAATAAGGCTGGTATTTGTTGTATAATTATATGCAACTCCGTTTATTGTTACATTTATTAAAGACAAATTAAGCCCGCCTGCATCATAAATGCTGAAGTTCAATGCTGTTGTGTTGTCATTTGTGAAATTGCCGAATGTTTTTGTAGGATAGCCGTATGTTACTGTCGGCACTATTGAATCATTGACATCTACAGTGAAGTTTCCTGTATTCACGCAAGAGCCAACTGCATCGCACAGCCTTGCCCATACATTATTTGTTCCATTCCATGTTCCGTTTGTTGGTATGGAAAAATTAAGCGATGTTATAGCCAATCTCAAGTTAGTTGTGTTGGTGTACAAATAAGTGAAGTTAAATATTACTCCATTGACCAAGATGGTTATATTGTCTGGGTTTAATTCTGTCCATGATATGTTCAAGTTAATGTTCTGCCCAGGTGTGATTGATGGCGGTGTGTGGTTGAATGTCAAAACTGGCGCAGTCTGGTCTAGCGTGATATTTGTGTAATTGTAGCCCTGGTTGCCAAATGTATCATTTGCTGTTATTGTTATGTTATTTAGCCCCTCTATTAGCAATGTGAATGCAACAGAGTATGATGTTGGGAAACCGAAAGTTGCATTTGAGTTGTTTGACACTGCACCAGCGCCTTGAGATACGGAATACCATCTCACTTTATCAGCGTGATTTCCTTGATCAACAAAACTCCATGTTATTGTTACTGATGTAGAGTTTGTAAATGAGTTATTCATCGGCGAGGTGATTGTTATTACAGGCACTTTTGAGTCAATTGTGAAATTAGCCACAGTTGTTGTTACTATATTGCTTGCATTGTCGGTGCAGTTTAGATACCATCTGTAAAGCCCATCATTTACCATTGTAACATTAAAGTTCGCTTGTGTTCCATTTACGCTTGTCCTTGAGCTGTTTACTGTCGGATTTGTGGAGGTTGCATTCATAAATAGCGTGCAGTTTATTACGCTGTCAAGTGTGTCATTCGCTGTGAAGTTGAATGAAAGGGTTCCTGCAGCAGTATAATTGCCAAAAGCATATTCACCTGCAGTTTCCAGCATTACTGTTGGCGCCAATGTATCCACATAATAGAAGAATGTGTAATTCTGCAGATTGCCCATCCAGTCTCTTGCAGTTATATTTGCAACTGAATAGTTTCCATCCACTGATGCATTTGTTGTGAACCAGCATGTCCTGGACATATTGTTATCTACTGTTGCATTGGCAGACTGGCATCTTATTGCTCCAGATGCATTGCTGTAGGTATAATTATATGTGGTTCCTGCTATGGTTATTGTTATCGTTACATTGATAGAAGAATCATTTATACCAAAGTCTCCTGATTCTCCGAGATCAGATATTGTAAAGTTGATTGTTGTTGTGTTGTCATTTGTCCATGTTCCATTTGTTGTCGGAGCATTCATTGTTATGTTTGGAGGTGTTGTATCATTTACTCCGCCTGCGCCTGAAAAGTGATCCAGGAAAAGTAGTGCTCTTCCTTCAGTATCATTTATCCAGCATCCCTTGTCCGTCGGGATAGACTGCGACGCGTTCTTTGGGCTGACGCTTCTGTTGCAAGGAGCCACTACAGTATATATTGGTGCAGCCATATTCGGGCTTTTTGTTGAGAAATTAATATAATAATATCTTTGCGCCATGCTCATGTTTATTACAGCGTGTTCATACATGCTGTCTTCAAGGAAGCCGAGCATGCTAAGCATTGCGTAACTGTTGTTGCTCATTGAGCCTCCTGGTGGAGGAACATTAGGCTGAGAATGGTTTGATGACATATTTTTCATATTGCTCATGTTTGCATTTGAAAGTGTGAAGTTCCATATCATAAACTCAACAGCGCTGGCATAAGCTCCTGCGGACTTGTTAAATGACCACACATATTTATTAGAAGCTGGATTCATTGTCCCATTTGCTCTTGCAAACCCGCCATCCGCGGCAATTATATATACTTTAAGCTCTATAATGCCAACCGCTGCAGCTCCTCCTGTCAGCAAATATGGCAGCGATGCTTCCATCTGCGTTACATTTGCTGCAGTCAATAATACCGCGTAGCTCTTTGATGCCGTATTATTTGCAGCATCAGTCAAAACGAAAGTGATATTGTGGGCGCCATTATACATTTGGAATTCTGCTCCTAATAGAGCGCCGCTTGGTCCGGGTGTTAAAACTGGTGGAGCTCCTCCCGGGCCTCCTCCAGTAAGGTTTTGGTCTAAAGGAGGTGTTGTTATGGATGTCCCATTAGATATAGAGCCATTGACTTGCAGCATTGTGTTTAAATTATTTATTGAGAAGTTCTTTGTCAGTAAAAAGCCCGCTGCCTGGTCAACCACAATTGTTCCATTAAGGATTGATGAATTATCAACAATTGTATAGTTGAACATCATGTTTGCATTTGATGAATTGATTATATTAGTGATAGCAGTTCCATTCCATGGCAAATCAACAGCCCCTCCAGTCCAGTTTACAGTAAGTGTCGGCGGAGTTGTATCAATTGTGAATGTCATATTGACTCCAGAAACATTTGTTTCTAACGGGTCATTTGTTAAATAGTGTGTGCAGTTTAATGTCCAGTTATAAGCTCCATCTGCGCCTACATTGAATTTAATAGTTGTAAGAGTTTGATTTGCAGCAACTGTCCTGTTGTCTCCAGTTGTATTGCTTCCAACCACGCCCCAGGCAGTCCATGATGATGTATTTGCGCCTTGCAGCAAAACTGAACAATTAAATTTTGTATCGTTTCCTGTAACGCTGAATGTCACATTTATATTTGATTGATAGTTCAGAAGGCTGCCATTTCCAGGTAAAAATGAGCTGGTATTTATAACAATATTTGCGCTTGCATAGCTCACGCTAAGTAAGCTTAATAAGACGGCAACGAGAATAAACATTGAGAACTTAACTGCAGACCTACCGACTATTTCAGAAACTAGCTTTTCGCCCATTTTATCACCTTTTTTAACAGCTATCAACCCACTTAACCTCTTAAAAATGATTTATTTCATGGTTAGAGAAAGCGTTCATATTTAAATATTTCGGTTTTTAAGCCTTTTTCGACCCTTTATATGCTTTATGAAACAAAAGTTCATGTGTGCAAGAAAAAATCCAGCCATGACGCAGACGCGACAGGGGTTGTCCCTACGGGATGTCGCGTAGGGCAAAACGAGCATAGCGAGTTTTGACCGTCTGCCGTCATGGCTGGCTGGATTTTTTCCAATAATATTTCAAATTCATTTTTTCCAAAACCGAAAGTTTAAAAAACAACTGCCTTTTCTTTGCTCTTGGGTGTGTTGATTGTTAAAGGATAATATTAAAAACAACATAAGAAACTTTTACGATAAAAATTACAAAGTTCTGCTATTTATAATGCTCGCTGTGCTGTTGGCTGCAATCATTCAGCTGGTTTATCAGGCAGCGGCAACAGGCGACTTCATCAACAAAGGCATCTCATTAAAAGGCGGCTTGTCATTGACGATATTTTCAGAAAAGCGGGTAAGCATAGCAGAGATTGAAAATTATTTAAGGTCATCATTCAGCAAAGCAGAAATCAACGTAAGAGTCCTTGGAAGCGGCGGAAAGCAGACTGGAATAATAATAGAAGCATCTGGCGTTGATGAAAATGAGCTGCTCTCATCCTTGCAGAACAAAATAGGCCAGCTGTCAAAAGACCAGTATACTGCTGAAGAAATGGGCTCTTCCCTTGGCCAGAGCTTTTTCAGGGAAACAATAATGACGATGGTCTTCGCCTTTGTTTTGATGGGCATAGTTGTATTTTTTTATTTCAGAAACCTTGTCCCGTCATCATTCGTGATACTGGCTGCTTTTTCAGATATCGTTATGCCCCTGGCCGTTATAAATCTGCTTGGCATTAAAGTTTCAACAGCAGGCATTGCAGCATTCCTTATGTTAATAGGCTACAGCGTTGACACTGACATTCTGCTGACAACAAGGGTTCTTAAAAGTAAAGAAGGAAGCATTTTAAGCAGGACTTTGGATGCAATGAGAACCGGCATGACAATGTCCCTGACTTCTTTTGTTGCAGTTGTTGTTGGCTTCATATTCACGAATTCAGAAACAATAAGGCAGATAATGCTCATACTTGCAATAGGGCTTTTATTTGATATTGTAAACACGTGGATAACAAACGCAGCAATTCTAAGATGGTATCTGGAATGGAAAGAGCGCAAAAAAGGAGCAATACATGAATCTCGGCAAGCCTAAGAAGTTAATAAAGAACATCAGGGTAATAATATTACTGATCGCTATAATCTCCGCTGTATTCGCCATCGGATTCAGCCCGTGGAATGAAGGTGCTGCAATAAGAAACGTCATTCCGAACAGTTCTGCAAGCATGGCCGGAATAAAAAGCCCATCTCCAAATATTGCCCCGATGACAAGGGAGAGGGTGCTTGCAATAAACAATGTGCCCGTAAAAACTATTGATGATTATTATAGCATAACTGATGCATTCAGCTACAACATAACATTTGCATTAAGGACCAACAAAGATTTTTACACATTAACCACAAAGCCAAAATTAAGTATAACAATTCTTAATGAGACTGAGATAAAAACAGTAACAGAGGAATATTTTAATGCAACATTAAACAAAACAGTAAACAGGACTTACATAGTTGAAGCTCCAAAAACAATTACAAAAATTATCGGTGTAGAAGGCATCGGATTGAGAGTTTACCCTGCTCCGACAACAAATATCAGAAAAGGGCTTGATTTGCAGGGCGGTGTCAGGGTTTTGCTGAAGCCGGAGGAAAAGCTTTCTGCAGATAATATGGCTATATTGCTGGACAACATGAAAGAAAGGCTCAATGTTTATGGATTGAGCGACATAGTTGTGAGGGAAGCTGGAGATTTGTCAGGCAGCCAGTTCATCCTGGTTGAGATTGCAGGGGCAAATGAAGAGGAAGCAAAAAATCTTATAGCGCAGCAGGGAAAGTTCGAGGCAAGGATAGGCAATGACACTGTTTTCAAGGGAGAGAAAAAAGACATCACATACGTATGCAGAAGCGCAGATTGCGCAGGCATTGACCCTAATGCCGGCTGCAGCCAAGTTTCAGGAGGATGGGCATGCAGATTTTGGTTCAGGATTTCATTAAGCCCGGATGCATCTCAAAGGCAGGCTGACCTTACAAGAAATCTTACAGTCAAAGTTGCAGATGCCGGCTTGTCATCCAGAGAGCAATATCTCGATAAGCCCTTGGATTTATTTCTTGACGGGAAGCTTGTTGACAGCCTGAATATAGCGCTTGGCCTGAAAGGCAAAGCAGAAACAGATATTGCAATATCTGGCTCAGGAGTTGGCGCAACGCAGCAGGAAGCGATTAACAGCGCGCTGCAGAACATGAAAAGGCTGCAGACAATACTCGTAACAGGAAGCCTGCCTGCAAAGCTTGAAATTGTAAAAACTGACAATATCTCTCCGATTTTAGGGGAAGAATTCCTGAAAAATGCGCTTTTCATGGGCTTAATTGCTGTCTTGGCTGTTGTTGTTGTACTCGTCATTGCTTACAGAAAACTGTTCATTGCATTGCCAATAATGTTTACCTGCCTTGTTGAAATTTTACTTGTGCTTGGCCTTGCAGCAGTGATTGGGTGGAATATTGACCTTGCCGCTATTGCTGCCATAATTGTCTCTGTTGGAACTGGTGTTGATGACCAGATTGTCATAACAGATGAGATACTTAAAGGAGAAAAGGCAGAGGCTGCTTATGACTGGAAGAAAAGAATAAAAAATGCATTTTTCATAATAATTGGGTCTTATCTGACATTGATCGCTGCGATGGCTCCTTTGTATTTTGCAGGAGCTGGATTGTTGAGGGGCTTTGCATTAACAACAATACTTGCAGTTTCAATCGGCGTCTTTATAACAAGGCCTGCATATGCTGTAATAGTTGAAACATTGCTGAAGGACTAAATGAATATTCATCCAATAAATTAAAACTCTTAAAGGTGCTTGATGGCAACAAAAGCATGGGCGATCATCTTAATGTTCATCGTTACAATTCTTACATCAGTTGCCCAGATACTCTATAAATTGGGCGTTGATAAAATAGATTCATTCAGTTTTTATTCGGTAATAACCAACTATATATTGGTGGGCGGCCTGCTGGTATACGGCATTGCAGCTATTCTGATGATCATTGCCTTTAAAGGGGGAGACGTTTCTGTTCTTTATCCAATAATCGCAACCAGCTATGTTTTCGTCAGCTTATTATCCGCCTATTTTTTTAATGAGGCCATGAATTTATTCAGATGGCTCGGCGTTTTATCAATATTGTCTGGAATTTGCTTCATTAATTTTAAATCGGGAGGAAATGTAAAATGACCACGCAGTTATGGGCAATTGGGCTGGTAGTATTGGGCACAGTTATTGCAGCATTCGCCCCAATACTCTGGAAAAAGGCTTCAAAAGTCTCTGGCATAAGATCATTCCTGAATTGGAAATTCATCGCAGGAGTTATGCTGTATGGCCTTGGAACAGTTGCATTTATTCCTGCATTAAAAGGCGGCGAACTGTCTGTGCTCTATCCTTTTGTATCGCTCAGCTATGTTTGGGTCAGCTTGCTGTCAATAAAATTTTTAAAGGAAAAAATGACCTTGCTCAGGTGGATCGGCATTGGCCTGATCATATTAGGCGTAAGCTTTATCGGAATTGGGAGTTGAAATGAAAACAACAATTATCTCATTGGGCGGATCGTTGATAATTCCGGACAGCATAGATGTTAATTTTTTAAAAAATTTTAAAGCTATTGTTCTTGATTTTATCAAAAAAAATAATAAATTAATAATTGTATGCGGCGGCGGAGGCATCAATAAGAACTACAATGCTGCAGCAAGAGAAATAGGCAGCATAAAAGATGATGATCTCGACTGGCTCGGCATAGCCTGCACAAAATTAAATGCAGAGCTTGTAAGGTGCATCTTCTCCAATCATGCTTATGAAAAAGTTGTCAACAATCCGACTGAAAAAATAAAAACAGGCAAGAAAATAATTGTTGCATCGGGCTGGAAGCCAGGCTGGAGCTCTGATTATGACAGCGTGTTGCTTGCAAAAAATTTTGGGTCAAAAACAGTAATTAATCTGACAAATATAGACTATGTTTATGACAAGGATCCAAGCAAATTCCAGGATGCAAAGCCGATAAAAGAGATCAAATGGAAGGCTTATAGAAAGATTGTCGGCGATAAATGGACTCCCAGGTTGAATGCCCCGTTTGATCCTATTGCTTCAAAAGAAGCTGAAAAACTGAAGATAAAGGTTATGATCGCCAATGGAAAAGATCTTGATAATTTGAAAAAAATATTGAATGAAAAAGAATTCATTGGAACAACAATCTATTAAGCCATCATCCTATGCTCTATTGTCTTGTTCACTTTATTTCCGTTTCCGCTTATTACCCCGCCCACTTTGCCGTTGTTCCACGAATCATGACCTGATCCCTTGAAATTCATCCTGATATGCGCTTTTCTTCCGCAGCTGCAGATCAGGGTTTTGTAATGCAGATGGCCTTTGAATTCAGAATCCCAGATTTTATCTTTTAAGCTAGAGCCGCAGTAAAGGCAGGTATCCTGCTGAGCTTCTGATCTTGCGATATGATGCGGCATGGCTTTCGGATAAAGCACTCTTTTATAAAGTTTGTGAAATTGAAATTGCTAATTTTTTTACTTTTTTATAAAATCGAATGTGATAAAGCGCGCAAGAGATTTATGATTTTTGATTTAGAAAGTGCGTACTTAAATACCGCTCCCCTCCATCAGGAAAAATAGTGACAATCGCAGCGTCAGAACATTTTATATCATTTAATTGTTTTGCTAAATGCAGGGCTCCCTTCAGCGCAGCTCCCGAAGAAGGCCCCACAAAATATCCCTCCTCAGAATGAATTAGATTAGCCAAATCCAGCGCATCCTCGGTTCTAACCCCAAAAAATCCATCAAAAAAGCACTCATCATACAAGCTCGGAATAATCGTATTGCCGCCCATGTACTTTAAGCCATCAATGCCATGTAGCTCATCATTAGGCTGAACTTCATAAACCTTAGTTCGGTGATTAAACTCTTTCAACGCGTATCCGGTTCCAGTAGCGGTTCCAGATGTTCCCACACAAGCGACAAAATGCGTTACTTTTCCTGCAGTTTGTTGCCAGATTTCGGGTCCCGTGGTCTCTTGATGCGCTCGAATATTATTAGGATTATTGTATTGGTCCGCATAAAAGTACTTCTGAGGATTTTGCCGGTAAATTTCCTGCGCTCGTTCTATAGCGCCATTCGAGCCTTTTGCAGCAGGAGTTAACTCAACCAGCGCGCCATACTTTTGAATAACATCTCGCCGTTCTTTAGTTGCATTTTCAGGCATTACGATTAGAGCCTCTAGCCCAAAATGGTGCGCTAACATGGCTTCCGCAATGCCTGTGTTGCCAGACGTCGCATCTAGCAAAACCCTGTTCCTCAACTGCCCTTTTTCTAACGCATCTAAAACCATGTACTTAACAGCTCGGTCCTTCACTGACCCGCCAGGATTACAGTATTCTAATTTGGCATAAATGGAGATTCCCTTATTTCGATAGGGATTTAAATGCTTAATCTCCACCAACGGAGTGTTCCCAATCTCAGATAGAATAGTTCTGGATGTCATTTTTAAATTCTACGTCTACAATATCTCTCAATACCAAGTCCTCAATATTATTGATCTTTTTTTTCTTGATCAAAGGGTAGTTTAGCAGCCATAATTAAAATTTCATTAAAGATTTAAAACAATAGAACATAAAAACGCAAGAGTAACAGACGATGCGAGAACTAACAGCAACAGCTATCAGACTTTTTATTTTTCTTCATTACTTTAGTCGCCATACTTGGGAGTAATTTATTACTAATATTTAAATATTTCTATTATAAAATCGTAAAATCGTAAAATCTCTTGTTGCTTTTCTGGATTCAGCGAAATATGAACTTCGCCGGTAAGAAGTTTATACTTTCGTCTCTTTTTTGATCCAATTTCCGTACTCCTCATTGACGTCTGCATTAATCTTCATAATGCACGGCACTTCATAGGAATGGATCTTTTTGATCTCTTTCTTTATTTTCTCATAATTTTCATCTATTGTTTTTGCTATTACAGCATATTCTTCTGTTTCTTCTATCTTATCTTTCCACCAGTACATGCTTCTGATCGGAAACATATTCGTGCATGCTGCAAGCCTGTTCTTGACCAGGTGCATGGAGATCTTTCTTGCTTCTTCTTCATCCCTGCAGGTCATATAGATTAATATCATGGCAATTATTTATTTTATGTTGTTTTTATAGTTTTTGATTTTGACCAGCATTTATCTGCTCTTTTGTAAGATTTATTTTTTAACATCCTCAATTTAAGAATCCGTTCTGATGGCTAAAATTTAATATCCTTACTTAGCTTCCATCTGTTTTACTGCTGCTCTCTTCAGCAGGCTTTTATGTTTGTCTAACGCTTCTCCAAGCACAGGCATTACAATTGCAAATTGATGTAAAGCATATGCTAAATTTTTTCTGCTAAGCCTATTTCCATATGTTGCATAGAAAAAACCTGCATTATCACTTCCAGAACTATAATATAAATAGCTAGGTACCCTTCCCTTTATGTGCATACTAAGGACACTACCCTCCGTGTTAGGATGATCTATCCTTAAACCTGCTTTTTTTAATCTTTCATAAACATACTCTGTAACCACAGCATTAGGTGATATCTTTTTACCGTTTTTATCATAATGGATATTATAATGATTAACATGCTTTCCTTGCTTTGACATTTTCGTGCAAAATTGTTCATAAGGCAAACTATCTACATCCGCCTCAATAATTGTTTCCTCATCAAAAAAATTAAATTTCTTAACTAATTTGTACTTTGCTGCTGGAGTAGAAATTTCTATAAGTATTACATAAGGATTAGCTTTTTCATTTAATCTTTCTCTTTCTGCTCCTAATCCACTTGACAAGAATTTGTGAACAAGATAGACTCCATCAAGTTGTGTCAGTATGTCTCTTATACTCTCAAAAAACCCAAAAGAAGGGATAATGTAAGAATCAGGGAATTTTTGAAAGTATTGATAAAATTCTTCTCCTTTATGAGCATACTTTTTTCTTTTTAATTCACTTCTCACTACTTTTTCTAATGTGGTATCCTTCATAGATAAAACTCTTTTTATAAATTCTGGGCTCATCTCCATAGCTCTTTCTTCTATTCCTCTTGCAGATTCACTAGCGTAATCTTTTGCAAATTTTCTTGCAGATAACCGGCTAAAAACTGCGTCATAAGCTACTTGTTTGAAATCAAAATTAGATTTAAAGCCTTCTAAGAATGTATTTCTTCTTTCTCTGCTGAAAAGACCTCTTCTTGCCGAGTTAGGCGCGCTAGAACCTAATTCTCTTAGCCCTTCTAAAACAGAAACTAAATATTTAAACTTAAATTGGGCCACTACAAAGTTAGAATAATCATTACCGCAAATGTGTTTAATGCTCTCAGAAGAAGTTGGGTCAAATTCTACAACTCTTTTAACAATTCCTGGCAGAGAAAGTCTAGCGTACTCCATTCTTTTTTCTTCTATAACTTTTTCTTCATCTTTTTGTTTTTCTTCATTCAAATCAAATTTTTGGTTTAGGCTTCTCTTCCACATTCTATCCTTTAATGGCGGCGTTGCTAGAATTCTATCAATAGTGCAAGGGCGTGCAAGTTGTCCTAGCGCGGGTTCTATACCTTCTGTAAGCCCTTCTGTTATAGGAAAAGACATTTTATGATAAAGTACAGCGGGCATTTATAAAATTTTCGGGTGGCTAGGGCTTTTATGTTCCGTATAAGCTTTTTCCAAATTTTAATGACAATATTTAAAAACAAGCCTCTATTCCAGAGCAATATGGAAACCATCATTTACACAAGCTGCATCGGAACATTTGCATTTGACCAGAGCTTCAGGCTAATTGATAAGCTGGAGTTCAATGACATTAAAAATATCGACTTTAATGAATGGCGGGATGAAGAAAAAAGCTTAATTAAAAAATATTCTAAAAACAAGATATTCTTTCTTGGATTAAAAAAAGAAAAGATGCCCAACGTTATTCTGACGCAGGACATCAGAAAATTAGAGGCAGTATCGGAATTTTTAATGAAAAACAATTATTTTGAGAAGATAAGGGAGACCTGCATCAATAAAACGAAAGAAAAAATAAAAGATTCTGTGACAAGCGATCTCCTCATAATCCAGGCAGTAAGCAGCATTTCAGAGATTGAAAAGGCAATAAGCACTTTGGTGAAAAGGTTAAGGGAATGGTATGAGCTGCATGCTCCTGAATTCTCGCGCTCAGTTGAGGACCACCAGAAATTCATTGAAGCTATCTTAAAGAAAAATAAAAAAGAGCTGCTGGGCGAAATAAAAGTCAAAATAACAATGGGGGCTGATTTTGAGAAAGAGGATCTGGATGCCATGTTTAATCTGGCAAAAGAGCTTGAAAATATTTATGACTTGAAAAACAAGCAAGAAGAATACCTTGAAAAGATAATGAAAAAGGCAATGCCTAATGTCACAGAAATAGCTGGCTCATTTATCGGAGCGCAGTTAGTCGGGCATGCAGGCTCTCTGCAGAGGCTTGCTGAAATGCCTTCTTCCACATTGCAGTTATTGGGGGCTGAAAAGGCATTGTTCAGGCATTTGAGAAACAAGAAAGCGCTGCCTCCGAAATATGGGGTATTGCACGAGCATCCTTTGATTGCAAAAGGCAGGAGATCAATGCACGGCAAAATAGCAAGGGCATTGGCTGACAAGATCTCATTGGCAGCAAAGCTTGATTACTTCAAAGGGAAGTTTATGGGAGACAAATTAAGGAAAGAGTTGGAGGAGAAGTTTAAATGAAACCAACAAAATTCCCGGGAATATTTTTTGAAGAAACAGATAACAGAAAAACATTCTACACTAAAAATCTCACCCCGGGAAAGCAGGTTTATGGCGAAAGGCTTGTTGCAGAAAACGATATTGAATACAGGGAATGGGATATAAGAAGGAGCAAGCTGGCTGCTGCATTGGTCAAGGGCATTGACCAGCTCGGCTTCAAGGAAGATTCAAAAGTCCTCTACCTTGGCAGCGCAACCGGAACAACTGTTTCGCATGTTTCTGATATCTGCAGCAAAGGAATGATTTTTGCAATAGACTTTGCTCCAAGGGTAATGCGGGACCTGATGTTTTTGGTGGAGCAGAGAAAAAACATAATTCCGTTATTGGCAGATGCAAACAAGCCGGAAGAATATTATTCTTTTATTCCGTCAGCGGACATCATCTACCAGGATGTTGCCCAGAAAAACCAGGTAGAGATATTCCTGAAAAACATTAATCTGTTTCTGAAAAGCACGGGATATGCTATAATAGCTGTGAAATCCAGGTCAATTGACGTGACAAGAAGCCCGAAAGAAATATTCTCTGCTGTCAGAAGGGAGCTTGAAAACAGCCTAATTGTTGTTGATTACCGGGTTCTAGATCCGTTTGAGAGAGATCATTGTATGTTTGTCTGCAAGAAGAAAAATGCTGCCTAAAAAAATGATGGGGAAGAGGATTTATTTAAGGCCATTAAAAAAATCAGATGCAAAACAGCTGGTTAAGCTGTGCCATGACAGATCAATCCACAGATTTACCCGTGTACCCTATCCTTACAGGTTAAAAGATGCTCTGGCATTCATGAAAAGAACGAGCGCAAGAAGAAAAAATAGAAGTGAAATTGTTTTTGGAATAATCAGCAAGGAAACAAAAGAATTAATGGGCACTGTTTCTTTTGTTAGAATAAATAAGATAAATAATAATACGGAAATAGGCTATGTTATTGGAAAACATTTTAGAAATAAGGGTTACACAACAGAAGCGGTAAAGCTGTTGCTGGATCTTGGTTTCAGAAAGATAAAATTCCACAAAATCTGCATAAATTGCGCAAAAGAAAACAAGGCATCAAAAAAAGTTATTGAAAAAGTTGGCTGCAAAGAGGAAGCTTTATTAAAGGAAGATATTTTTGTAGGAGGAAAGTACCATGATTATTATATCCACAGCATACTCAGGAAGGACTGGTTAAAATGCCATTGAAGCTTTTCAACACATCAACAAGGAAAAAAGAGATATTCAGGCCCATAAGCAAGAAAGAAGTTGGAATTTATAGTTGCGGTTTGACCGTCTATGATTACGGCCATATCGGAAATTTCAGGGCTTTTCTTACCGCAGACATATTAAGAAGGTATTTTGAGTACAAAGGCTTCAGAGTAAAGCAGGTAATGAATTTCACAGACGTTGATGATAAAACAATAAAGGGCAGCCAGAAAGAAGGCACAACATTGGACGAATTCACAGTAAAATACAAGAAAATATTTTTTGAAGATCTCGAAACATTAAACATTGAAAAGGCAGAATACTATCCTGAAGCCACAAAGCACATAAGGGAAATGGTTGAGCTAGTCAAGGCATTGCTGAAAAAAGGCCATGCTTACAAAGGCGAAGACGGATCAGTCTATTATGACATTTCAACATTCAAGGATTACGGAAAGTTTGCGCATATCAAGGTGGAGGAATTAAAAGCCGGAGCAAGAGTCAAGCAGGATGAATATGCAAAAGAAGAGGCATCTGATTTTGTCCTGTGGAAAGCATGGGACGAGCATGACGGAAATGTTTACTGGCAGACAGAGCTTGGAAAAGGAAGGCCGGGCTGGCATCTGGAATGCTCGGCAATGTCAATGAAATATTTGGGAAAAACTTTTGATATCCATACCGGCGGCATTGATCTTGTCTTCCCCCATCACCAGAATGAGATCGCGCAGAGCGAAGGTTCAACAGGAAAAAAATTCGTGAATTACTGGCTCCATAATGAGTGGCTTCTTGTAGAAGGAAAAAAGATGTCAAAATCATTGGGGAATTTCTACACTTTGAGAGATGTCATAAGCAAAGGCTATAAGCCGAAGGCAATAAGGTATTTGCTCATTTCCAATCATTACAGGCAGCAGCTTAATTTTACATTTGACGAATTAAAGGCAGCAGAATCAACAGTTGAAAAATTCAGGGATTTTGTTTTGAGCTTAAAAGATCATAAAGAGGTAAAAAAAGAAAGTAGCAAAAAGGCAAAGAATCTGATAAAAAGAGCGAAAACAGAGTTCGAGTCTGCAATGGACGATGACTTGAACATTTCAGTTGCATTGGCTTCTCTTTTTGATTTCATGAGAGAGATAAATATTTTGCTGGCAAACAGGGAAATAAGCGAAAAAGATGCAAAAGATGCCCTTGATTTCATTTTTTCAGCTGACAAAGTTCTGGGAATCATGGAAGAAAAAGAGGAAGCGCTGCCTTCTGCAGTTAAAAAACTGATAGATGAAAGGGAAACTGCAAGAAAAAACAAGAACTGGGCAGAAGCAGACAGAATAAGGGCGGAACTTCTCAAAAAGGGAATTCAACTGATGGACACTCCTGAAGGCGTAAGGTGGAAGAAGATATGATAGATTTTGTTAACAAGAAAGAATGCACGGGATCTGCTGCGAATGCATAAGCTATCACAGAAAGCAGGGTAAAAATCCAAACCACCTATAATTCAATCACATTCTCAAAATCCGCCTTGGAATCCTTCTTCAATTCTTCATAAATTATTTCCTGGGCCTTTGTTGTGGCAATTATGTCTTTCTCAACCTTTTTGAAATCTTCTTTTGAAACCTTCCCTCTTAAGACCATCTTCTTAACCGGCTCTTTCAATGAGATCTTCTTCTCGGATTTTGCCTGCCTTGCAGCCTCAACAGCATAACAGGCTAATTCACCGATTTTTTCAGCATTTTCATCAACTGATTTTTCATCAAACTTGGGCCATTCTGAAATGTGTATGCTTTTTTCTTTCTCTTTTTTTGCGAAATACAGCTGAAAGACTTCCTCTGTAATGAACGGCATTATTGGCGCCATCAGCTTCAATATTGCCAGCAAAGAAGCGTATAAAGCATACCTTCCAGACTCAACAGCCTCTTCAGAATAGTTTCCTGAATTGTACAGCCTGTCCTTTACAATCTCGAGGTAATAATCGCAGAAAACATGCCAGAAGAAGTTTTCTGTTTCAGCTTTTGTTTTTGAATATTCATACTCATTGAATGAGTGTGTGGCATTTTTTATGATCCTGTTTAATTTAGACAGCAGCCACCTGTCAATCATCTCCAATTTTATATTTTTGCCTTTCTCATATTTCTCCAGATGAATAAAGCAGAATTTTGATGCATTCCATAATTTTATTATGAATTTCTGGCCTGTAACTAAATCTTTTTCCTGGTAAGGAAGATCCTCTCCTAATTTAGAGCCTGCTGCCCAGAACCTAAGGCAGTCAGCGCCATACTTATCAACAACAGACTGCGGCTCCACAACATTTCCCTTGCTTTTTGACATCTTCTTGCCGTGCGGATCAAGCACGAATCCGGAAATCATTATATCTTGCCATGGAATGTTCTTATGATGGAAATAGCTCTTTACAACTGTGTTAAAAAGCCAGAATGTGATTATGTCATGCGCCTGCGGCCTCAAGCTCATTGGATGCAGTTTTTTCTGAATTTTTTTGTCAAAAAGCTCTGTTGCTATGTCTGGCGTCAATGATGATGTTGCCCATGTATCAAGGACATCTTTCTCGCCAATAAACTCATTTGAGCCGCATTTGCACTTTTTTAACGGATTGTCAACTAGGGGATCAACAGGCAATTGGCTTTCATCTGCAGCAATAATCTCGCTGCATTTCTTGCAGTACCAGACAGGGATTGGCACTCCAAAATGCCTCTGCCTTGAGATGTTCCAGTCCCATTTCAGGCCATTGATCCAGTTGTCATATCTTACACGCATATGCTCAGGATGCCACGCCATCTTTTTTCCGTAGCCGATAAAATCTTCTTTCAGGTCAAGATATTTTATGTACCACTGGTCTGTATTAAGAATTTCGATATCTGTGCCGCATCTTTCATGAACATTTACAACATGCCTTATCGGCTCTATTTTTGCGATTCTTCCTTCTTCTTCCAGCGCCTTTATAACAGCATCTCTTGCTTTTTTTACGTGAAGCCCCTTAAAGCGGCCGGCTTTCTCATTCAAGGTTCCGTCTTTGTTGAGGATTTCAATCGGGGGGATTTTCAGCTCATCAAGCCATTTAACGTCATCCATGTCGCCGTATGTGCAATGATATACAATTCCTGAGCCAAACTCCATGTCAACATCTTTGTTCGTAGTTATTGCTACTTCCCTGCCAGAAAAGGGTACTTTTACTTTTGCCCCGATCAGGTGCTTGTATCTTTTGTCATCAGGATGTATGTGTATAGCGACGCATGCCGGCAATAGCTCTGGCCTTGTAGTTGCAATAATAATCTGCGCATTTTTGTTTGTGTCAAACTTCATGTAAACCATTTTGCTTTCTCTTTCGCTGTCTTTCATTTCAACTTGCGCAATTGCTGTCTGGCATTCAGGGCACCAAACAAAAGGGGCTCTTTTCCTATAGATGCGACCCATTCTATAAAGCTCAACAAAAGACCGCTGTGAGATTCTTTTGCAGTGTTCGTTTATTGTAGTATAATAGATGCTCCAGTCGCAGCTCATGCCCATTCTTTTCCAGTCTGAAATATACGCTGGCCTAAGCTCCTTCTCCAATGTTTCAAGGCAAATCTTTGCAAATGCCTTCCTGTCCATCTGCGATGCTTTTACATTTTTTAAGCTTTCAATCAGCCTTTCAGTTGCCAGCCCATTGTCATCTGTTCCGAAAGGATAGAAAATATTCTTTCCAAGCATTCTCTGGAATCTTGCAACAAAATCCTGCTGGGAATAACTGAAAGCATGCCCTAAATGCATCTTGCCGCTGACTGTAGGAGGCGGAGTGTCAATTGAATAGATCTCTCTCTTTTCATCATCTGGGTCAAACTTGTAAATGCCTTCTTTCTCCCAGTGCTCATTCCACTTCTTTTCAGCTTCCTTGAAGCTATAGTTCTGCGGCAGTTCCATAACAATAGAATTTAATCTGCTGTTTTTAAAGATTTTGAAAAAAACAGGAAATTATCTGAAATTCAAAAATTCATAGCCAATCCGTTTATCTTCTCAGCCATCCTGAAATATGTGGTTTATCCTGTCTTTTACTCCCGATAAGAATTTAGTCATCTTGTCTATGATCTCCTCGTCATTCAGCCTTACAACAACTATTCCTCCAAGAGGCCCTTCCTCGCTGTCAAGGCTCTTCTCCTTGATCGACTTCTTTATATGCGACAGGATGTAAAGCGCAAGATCACCCGGATTGCCTATTTTGTCCTTTTTCAAAAACTGCTTCTCCTGACCGTTATTGTCTACTGTTATCTTGATGTCCATTGTATTTTCCCTTGGCGAATAATTGCAGATCTCAATTTTTTTGAATTTGACATCTATTGTTTTCATCAGGCTTTGTTATTATCCGGCGGTTTATATGCTTTATTGTTTTGCATTTTAGATATTCCACTATAAAAAACTTAATAAACAAACAGCCATTACTTCCCTTATGGAAGATTTGTGGGTGAATAAATATCTGCCGAAGAAAGTTTCAGATGTTCACGGCCAGGATGCAGCTTTAAAGCAGCTGAAGGACTTTGCCTTTAATTTCAAAAATAAGAAGAAGAGGGCCGCAATCATCTACGGCCCTGCAGGAAGCGGAAAAACAGCTGCTGCTTATGCGATTGCAAATGAGCTGGGCCTTGAAATTGTCGAGACAAGCGCCTCTGATTTCAGGAATGAAGAGCAGATCAACCTTAAAGTCGGCAATGCAGTGCATCAGATGAGCTTATTCTCAAAAGGCAAAATCATCCTTATTGATGAGATTGACGGATTAAGCGGCAATGAGGACAGGGGCGGAATACAGGCAATAATAAAGCTGATTGAAAAAACAACCTTCCCAATAATTCTGATTTCAAATGATCCATGGGGCAACAAGTTCAGCTCATTAAGAAGCAAGTCAGAGCTTATTCAATTCAAGTCATTAGATATTTTAGATGTTTTTACTGTTCTCAAAAAAATAGCCTCTGAAGAAGGCATCAAATATGAGGAGCCTGCTTTAAAGAGCCTTGCAAGAAGAGCAGGCGGCGACTTAAGGGCAGCAATAACTGATCTCCAGATGCTTGCAGAAGAAAGAAAAGAATTAATCAGAAAAGATGTCGAAGATGTTGCAGAGAGAAACAAGCAGGAATCCATACTTAATGCGCTTGTAAAAGTGTTCAAGATCAAAGACGCCAATATAGCTGTAGCAGCTTTTGAAAATGTTGACGAGGACATTGACAAATGCTTCCTTTGGGTTGACGAAAACCTTCCGAAAGAATACACTGATCCTGAAGACTTGGCAAATGCTTATGATATGCTGAGCAAAGCAGATGTTTTAAGAGGCAGAGCAGGCGTTGCTGTTTCAAAGAAGCAGAAAAACAGCGAATTCATAAAATACTGCCAGACAACAAGGATCCTCAAGCTGTGGCACGCTAAAATGAAGTATATGAAAAGAAAGGAAATAGCAAAAAAGATCGCATTGAAAACCCATTCTTCGCAGAAAGAGATCATAAAGGATACACTGCCTTATATGCAGGTCATATTCAGGAAAAACAAAAAAGAGGCAGAGAGGATCGCGGATTATCTTGATTTAAACGAAGAAGAAAAAGATTGGCTGATGGGCAAATAAACAGATATAGTAAAAGGCACAAAAATTTGAGCAATAAATATGCCTTTTACTTATTACGAGCGGACAACCATTGCTCAATAGATTTTGTCCGTGAGTATAGATTGCTAAATCAAGTCAAGCGGACCATAAAATGTGCTATTTTGCACTAAAATTCAAATATTTATTAACTTTTAATGCTAAATAGAAAGGTTTATTAAGGAGTTCTCATTATAAGAATAGCATGGTAACAAAATATGATGTATTTGAATACATGTATGAGAAAGGAACTGCCTTAAAGCCTCAAGAAATAGCCTCAGCATTCAGAAAGTCAGGTGCTGAATATCATAACATCTACAAGATGCTTCAAGATCTTGAAAAAAACAGGTTTGCTGCAAAGAACGAACAGGGTTTTCAGGCCATGGGGTCGGCAAAGAGCGATTTATTGTTTAATATTATTAAATTCTGCATTGCAAATAAAATAAATTATAATGAAATATTGGACGCAAAGATTGCCGGATTTATCTGCAAAGCTGTTGCCAAGCCCAAGTTTTCAGTCAGGGATTTCAGCCTTAATCCAAGGACATTTGCAAAATATGTGGAAATACTTTCAAAATGCGGCTTGCTGATACTGCTTTCTAAGAAGCCATTGGAAGCAACAATTCCTTACAATAGCTTTCTCAAGGATTTAGCTGGATTTTTTGGATGCTCATTAATGCAGCCAAAATACCCTGAAAAAGCATACCTTGATGAGATCGAATCTGAATTAGGCAAATTTTTAAAATTAAGGAAAAAGAACAATAAAAGGTATCTTGAAATTATAGAAGAATATGAGGTAAAGTTTATTCAGCACAGCCTGAATTTAGAGGGAAATCCAATAACCTTGCCAGATACAATCAGGCTGCTGAAAGACCACATCATTCCCAAAGAGCTAAGCGTTGAAACCGTGCAGGAAGTCCAAAACTACCAAAAAGCAATTCAAGCAATGATTAAAGATTCAGAAAAGCTGTTGACAAAAGAGTCTATTCTTAATTATCATTATCTTGCAATGCAGCACAGGCCAGATATTGCTGGAAAGCTGAGAACTGTTCCTGTTTATATAAAAGGCAATCCTGATTTTAAAGTTGCTTCTGTTGGCAAAATAGAGCCCGAATTAAATGCATTATTGCGGGAATATAATTCATTTGCTGCGAAAAAGAAGAAATCAGTAAAGGAAATACTCGATTTTGTGTCATATTTCCATAATGCCTTCCAACACATTCATCCTTTTACTGATGGAAACAGCAGGACAACAAGGCTGATAGCATTCCATCTATTAAGGGCTGAGAAATTCCCAATGCCCGACATTCCCTTGGGATTGTTGGAAGAATATTTGTTTTCAACAAAAGGCTCAAAAGCAAGGAATGACAAAAAGCTGTCAGTTGTTCTTCAGAGGATTATTCTTTACAATTTAAAATCAATGAACGAGAAGATGCAGAAGAGATGAAACTGAAGCATATTTCTATTTCAAAAAGCGAATGGAATAAAAATTTAAGCTGAGCTTTCTATTAAGAACGGTATCAATTTCCTTTCGGCTCGTCTAAGATTCTCTTGATATGTTTGTCTTTTTACTCTTGAAATCTTCCCTAGTGTTTCCAAATCAATCTTTCTGGGGTATTCGTAATAGCCTTCTTTTACCGCCAGTTCAACTGCCTCTCTTTGTTTTGGTGAAAGTTTTGGGTAAATATGCGGAAGGAAGATATCTCCCAGTTTTATGTTTTGTATGAATTTTAATTCGACTTTAAAAACAGGAACATCCATGATCTTCATTAAAGTTTCTTTATCCCAACATGCCAATTCCCAGTCTTCATAGCCGTCTGTTCTTTGCGCAACTGGCTTAACCTGAATTATTTTTGGATCGAAAACAGGAGAAAAATATTGTTTTTCAGCAGGTTCTTCATTAAGGGTGAAGATGTGATTTCCCTCTTGCTCTAGTTTTTTTATTGATTCTTCTTTTTTTAAGTCCCTGATGAATTTTTTCTTGTTTTCTTCTTTGCCCTGCAGAATATGAAGCTCTGTATAGTAAAATTTGTTTTTTTCTGTCCATGAATTTATTAAATAAACAAAGTCCGTTACTTTATACTTTACGCATCTTGGCCTGATTAAACAATTCTTGTGCCAGATTTTGAATTTCGCTACCCACATAATGAAGTTAAAGCATGCCTTCTATTTAAATTTTGCTATTCTTCCTGCATATGCAGGGTAAAATTAGATATAAAAGGTTAGTTATAACTACATAGTAAATAAAATAAATTTGTGGAGGTAATAAGAATGATAATTCGAAAAGTTGTAGAAACTATAGATGATTTAAGCAAAGGGAAAGAGTATAAAGAAAGATGGGCTACCCGCCTTGAAGAAATAACAAAGTCTGATGGAGACCTATACAAACCGTTTACAGAAGGAAGACCAGCTACTAAAGAAGATTTTGAGAAAATAGAAAAATATGGTCTATGTAAGGTAGAAATAGTCGCTCTTTATTGGGACATTGTTGCCGATGGATTTATGGCATGGAAGCAGAAAGAATCTTCAGTAAATAATGGAGAGGAGGCTTTAAAGTTTTTAGAGAATATGATAAACAACGAGATGAAAATTTTATTTCAAGGAAAAACAACAATAAAAGACACGCCATTTATAATAACATATGGTCGAGAAGTGAATAATATAAAATATACGGAGCTAGAAACAAGAGGCGGAAGACCACTTGGGGTGATGGGGCACTATAGCATATTCATTAAACCAAATTCAAATTAAAGAGT
Organism: Candidatus Woesearchaeota archaeon; assembly: GCA_016180285.1. Classification (NCBI taxonomy): domain Archaea; kingdom Nanobdellati; phylum Candidatus Woesearchaeota; species Candidatus Woesearchaeota archaeon. The sequence goes on along the minus strand of JACPBO010000009.1, from coordinate 28,496 downwards.
ATGGCAAAAAGTTATGGCATAAAAATTAATGACAGACAGAGATTATATTTATGTGTTTATAAAAGCGGCAATAGGTTCATTGCCCATAAAATACATAAAATCCATCTAGAAAAGAGCAAAAGAAATAGGAGAATGAGTATGTCCCCTTCTTTTTATTTTGTCTAAATTATCCTTTTTGATAAATAAATTAACAACAAAGCAAAAATAAAGCAAATTTTAAATACCCCTGCTGTTTTTCAGATGCCATGGCATTGACAATCGCTGACATGGCAACATTCTGCAAGAGGAAAGGCTTTGTCTATCCTGATGCTGAAATCTACGGCGGAATGGCTGGATTCTGGGATTATGGCCATTTGGGAGTTGAATTAAAAGAAAATATAAAAAGAGAATGGTGGAAAAGGTTTGTCCAGCAAAGAGAAGATGTTTTCGGCATTGACGGCGCAATAATAACAAGCGCGAAAGTATGGCAGGCATCTGGCCACGCTGACTGCTTTACAGATATCTTAGTCGAATGCAAGAAATGCCATGCAAGAATAAGAGGCGATTCATTGGTTGCAGATCTTCTCAACATCGCCGCAGAAGGATTGTCAGCCACAGACATTGATAAACTAATAAAAGATAACAATATAGGCTGCCCGAACTGCCATGGCGAATTCGAGAATGCAAAGCAGTTCAACCTGATGTTCAGGACAAACATCGGCCCTGTTGAAAGCGCAAATTCTCTTGCTTATTTAAGGCCTGAAACAGCGCAGTTAATATTCGCAAATTTCAAGCTTGTGCAGGAAAACGCAAGGGCAAAGCTGCCTTTCGGAATAGCTCAGATGGGAAAGGCATTCAGAAATGAAATCTCTCCAAGAGACTTTTTGTTCAGAAGCAGGGAATTCGAGCAGATGGAGATTGAATTCTTCACTCATCCTGATAAAACAGACGAATGTTTATTTTTTGATGAAATAAGCGGCATGAAAATAAATGTTTTAACAGCAGATGCCCAGAAAAAAGACGGAAAACACAAGGAAACAACAATAAAAGAGCTGGCTGAAAATAATCTTGCAAACAAATGGCATGCTTATTGGTTAGCATCCTTCTACAAATGGTTCACAGACTTAGGCATTAAAAAAGAAAATTTAAGGTTAAGGGAGCACAAAGAAGAAGAGCTGGCGCATTATGCCGGCGCTTGCTTCGACATTGAGTATAAATTCCCATTCGGCTGGAAAGAAATTCACGGAAACGCTGACAGAAAGCAGTTTGACCTGAAGCAGCACATGAAATTCTCAAAAAAGGATTTGGGCGTTTTCGATGAAGCAACAAAACAGAAAGTCATCCCGTCTGTTGCATCCGAGCCCTCGCAGGGAGTTGACCGCGCCTTATTGGCATTTATGTTTGACGCATATGAGTATGATAAAAAGAGAGAAAATGTTGTTTTGAAGCTGCATCCAAAATTGGCTCCGATAAAAGCAGGCATTTTCCCATTAATCAAAAAAGAAGGCCTTGACAAAAAAGCAAAAGAAATTCTGAATGATTTAAACAGGGAATTCAGCTGTTTCTATGATGAATCAGGCAGCATAGGAAGAAGGTATGCCAGGCAGGACGAATCAGGAACTCCGTACTGCATAACAGTTGATTTTGACAGCCTGAAAAACCACGATGTCACGCTGAGAAACAGGGATGACACAAAGCAGATAAGGGTAAAAATCAAGGATTTAAAGGAAACACTGAGAAGGCTGGTTAATTCTGAGCTCGAATTTGAATATGCAGGCCACTCAATAAAGTAGTTTCAGCTTCTATATGATTTATATATGGGGACATTTTACCATTCTTCATGCAGGGATTGGCTATTGTGAACAAAGGCATTGAAAATGCTGCCGCTTTGGAAATCAAGGAATTGATTAAAGCAAGCTCCGAAATAAGGGAAAGCTGCGTTATTTTCTCCATTAAAGATTTCGATGACTTGGCCAAATTGTGCTATACATCCCAAAGCGTCAACAGGATTCTTTTTTTAATGGATTGTTTTAAAATAAAAAATGCTGAAGATATTAAAGAAAAAGTTGAAAAGATAAACTTTGATGAATTTTTAAATAAAAATAGAACCTTTGTCGTAAGGTCTGAAAGAATCGGCGAGCATAGCTTTACTAGCTCTGAAATTGAAGCAGAAACCGGCGAGTTTATCATTGAAAAGATAAAGAAAGGCAAAAAGTACACTCAAAAAGTTGACCTTAACAACCCAGATATCATTGTTTTCATTTACATCTATAACGATGACTGCTATATCGGAATAGATTTCGCAGGAAGAGAGCTCGATAAAAGGGATTATAAGATATTCTCAGCACCTAATTCATTAAAGGGAACAGTTGCTTATGCTCTTGTCAGAATCGCTGAATACAATAAAAAAGAGATAATTTTAGACCCGTTCTGCCTTAGCGGAGAGATCCCAATTGAAGCAGCGATGTTTGCCAATAACTTCCCGGTCAATCATTTCTCAAAGGACAAGTTTGCATTCAATAAGTTTTTGAAATTCGATTTCAGGAAGATTGACAAAAAAATAAAAAAAGGCAAAATGAAGATACTTGGATTTGCTTCCCTTGCAAATCTCAAATCCTGCCAGAAGAATGCAAAGATTGCCGGAATCGAAAAATCAATCAGCATCACAAAAATAGATGTTGACTGGCTGGATATAAAGCTGAAAAAAAGCTCAATAGACAAGATAATAAGCTATCCTCCTCAAATAAGCATTGCAAGAAACAATGAAAAAGAAATTGAGAAAATATACAAGGAGTTATTTTACCAGGCAGAATATATCTTAAAGAACAAAGGAAAAGTTATCTTGATATCCAGAAAAGACTGGTTATTGAAAAAATATGCTGAAGAGTATAAATTCAGGCTGATTAATGAAAAAACCATAATGCAGGGCAAAGAGGAAATGAAAGTTTTGATATGGGAGAAATAAATTAAAATGTATAAAATTCTCAAAGAAGACCCAAAAACAAAGGCAAGGATAGGAAAATTAAAAACAAGGCACGGCATAGCTGAAACTCCTTTTTTCATGCCAGTTGCAACAAAGGCAAGCGTGAAATTAATAACATCTGACGAGCTAAAAGGCATGGGAGCAAAAGCAATAATCTGCAATTCTCTTGTCTTGTTTTTAAGGCCCGGCCTGGAAATAATAAAAAAGGCAAATGGCCTGCACAAGTTCATGAATTTCAATGATGTGATCTTTACAGATTCTGGCGGATTCCAGACAGCAGACAGGTCATTTACACCGGCTATGACAAACAAAGGAGTTTTATTCAAAAGCCCTTTTGATGGCGCGCCTCATCTTATAACGCCTGAAAAAGCTGCCAAAATACAGGAAGAGCTTGGCTCAGATGTTGCAATGGTATTGGATGATATGCCTGCTTACGGTAAAAGCAGGGAATATGTCATTGAATCATTAAGAAGAACCCATGACTGGGCATTACGATTTAAGAATTCTCACAAAGATTCAAAGCAATTGTTTTTCGGCATAACACAGGGAGGAACTTTCAAGGATCTTAGAAAGATAAGCTGCGAATTCATTTCAAAGCTTGATTTTGACGGCATTGCATTAGGCGGATTATGCATTGGGGAGCCTAAAAAATTAATGTACAATATGATCGATTACTCTGAAAGGTTCCTGCCAAAGGAAAAGCCCCGCTATCTGATGGGTGTTGGGTCGCCGGAAGATCTTATTGACTGTGTCAGCCATGGCATCGATATATTTGACAGCTGCATGCCTACAAGGAATGCAAGGCACGGAACATTGTTCACATCAAATGGAAAAGTCCTGATCGAAAACAGGGAATATAAAGAAGACTTCAAATCATTAGATGAAAACTGCAGCTGCTATGTCTGCAAGAATCATACAAGAGCTTATCTGAATTATCTGCTGAGGATGAAGGAGCCAACTGGATTAAGGTTGTTAAGCTACCATAACGTTTATTTCATACAGAATTTGATGAAGGAGATCAGATCATCAATAAAGGAAAACAGGTTTTGGAAGTTCAGGAAAGAGTTTTTGAAAGGGTATCTGAAGAAAAGATAAATGAAAGAGAGGTAACTTCAATTTCTAAAAACAAAAGGTTTATATAAGGGTATATCATACCATATGGTGTGTCAGAACTCATATTCAGCCACAAGCACAGGGATAAGAATTACATAGTTGAAATCGACATTTACAAGGTTGAAAAAGACGAGTTTCATCCAGAGGGGTTCCAGTATTCGCTTGCTTTGATCAAAGACGGAAAAAGGGTATTGGGATATGACAATCATGAAAGAAAAGGCCACCACATCCACAGAGGCAATATGGAGCTGCCTTACGAGTTTGTTGACGAATGGAAATTAGTTGAAGATTTCCAAAAGGATATTGAAAGAATAACAAAAGGTGAGGTAAAATGAAAATCAAGAACATAACAGTCGATGTAAAGCCGCTTAAGGCTGTTCTGAAGGAAGCGGCTGAAGCTATGAGCGAAGCTAGAAAAGGAAAGAGCATAAAGATGAGAAAAGGGCTTAGTTTTGGCAGCGTGGAATCCTTCAGGGAATTTTTTACTCCAAGGAGAATCGAACTGCTGCAGGTTATAAGGCACAAGCATCCGAAATCAATCTATGAATTGGCTAAATTAACCAACAGGGACATCAAGAGCACAGTAGTTGATATTAAGATTCTTGAAAAGTATGGCCTGATAGATGCGAAAAAGGTGCATGCTGAAGGCGGTGTAGGGTACAAGGTGATGCCTGTTTTCGATTATGACAAGCTGACAGTTGACATTGCTGTGTGATCTGCATGAAATGCTGTAAATTAAAAAATCCCTGAAAAGATTTTGAAAATTCAGGAAAGAGTTTTTGAAAGCATATTCAAAAAACAGCAGAAATTCATAAAAATTAAATAGTTGCGATGCAAAATGGTGTTTTATGGACAAGAATAATTCTGGTTTGGACCATGCAGTCAGGCAATTCCATAAATTTTACGACCCTTGCAGGCCAGAAATAAATTTTTATAACCCGAATCAGCCGCAATTGAATTTCTATAATCCCAACCAGCCTGATTTGAATTTCTATAACCCCCAAAGAGTTTGATCAGTTATAAAATTCTCACATCCCCTTTATACAATTCCTTAAATCTTTCTGCATCTTTGGCTGATCCGACAACTGCTCCGTAATGCATTGGCACTGCGGTCTTTGGCTTGATGATCTCAGCTGCCTTTGCAGCTTCATCCGCTGTCATTGCATAAGTCCCGGAAACAGGCAATAATGCAACGTCAATATTTGTTATGTTTTTCATCTCAGGAATCAGGTCAGTATCGCCAGCATGATAAATTCTTTTTCCTTTAATTGTTACAATGAACCCAACCCAATCATTTGCTTTAGGATGGAATTGTTTATTGATGTTGTAAGCAGGCACAGCCTCAATTGAAATGTTGCCAATCATCAGCTTTGCTCCGGGCCTCACAATCTTCACGCCTTTAATTCCGGAAACAACAGAGGATAATTTTGACTGGCAGTCTGCAACTGTAACTATTGTTGTATCCTGCTTTACCAATTTTTGTATATCTTTCACAGAGCAATGATCGTAGTGCTCATGCGTTATCAAAATTATGTCTGCTTTTTCAGCTGCATTCGCATTAAAAGGATCAATATAGATTGTGTCGCCGTCAGTTATTTTAAATCCGCTCTGCCCCAGCCATTCAATCTTTATGCCATCTAAATTCAGCATATTGCTCACCCCTTGAATATTTGTTTTATCATTGCTTTCAGTACAGCCAACAAAAAATATAACAGCAATAAAACAGATAAATAAAAACACCCTTCTATATAAGTAATTTGCCATTTTTCATCATGATTTTTCCATCAACGCTTATTGTTGGCTTTTTGAAAATCCCGTCTAAATGCAGCGGAACATTCACTTTGCCGCCATATGAGGCATTATTGCCCAGCGCTATATGGGCAGTCCCAAGCACCTTTTCATCTTCTAAAACATTGCCGATGATCTTCGCCTTGTCATTCATTCCAATTCCGAGTTCAGCGATATTATAAGCATTCTTGTTTTTAATCTTTTCCAGTTCTTTTTTCAGCTTTAATGCTGTTTTCCCGCCTTCAATCTTTGCAGCAAATCCATTCTTAACAGTTATTCTTACCGGCTTGTCAACTTTTCCCAAAATCGAGGCATCAACAATGAAAATTCCGTTTGCAGACCCTTCATTCGGAGACAAGGAGACTTCTCCTTCAGGAATATTTCCCCAAGTTCCTTTTTTAATGTAAAGCCCGGCAGCATCACCGTGCAATTGCCTGTTTTTTATATTCAATGCAATGTTTGTTCCTGATTTTGTTTTTATTTTTACAATTTCTTTGTTTTTTAAAAAAGAAATCAATTTTTTGCTTCTTTCAGAAACCTTTGAATAATCAACAGAAGCTGCCCTTAAAAACATGTCTTCATTTATACCCGGCATTGAAGCAATCCTCGCTCCTTTTTTAGTTGCATCCCTTCTTGATTTTGTATGAGATAATGATTTTGTTGTTGCAAGCATTATTACACTGTGCTTCAGCATCTCTTTTGCAGCATGCAAAGGCGGCTCTTCTCCATGCTGCTTTCCAATTGGAATCTGCAGCAGTTTCGCCTTAGAAATTCCTGATGCAGCCTTGAACAAGGCATCTGCAATGCTTTTCTTATTTTCATCAAAGATAATCAAGCAAGAATCTCTTTTGCCCAAACCCATGCATTTCTTTAATATCCTTAAAGCTGCTTTTTGCAAAGAATTCATTTTCTTGCAACATCATATTCCATTTCTTCAAGCTTTTTAAGGTTCCACTTTATTTGGTCTGCTTTCTTCCTCAAATCGCCATTCCTAAGATCAAATTTCAGAAATTCGCCGTAAATCTCATCAACAAGCTCTTTTATTTTATTAGCTTCGCCGTATCTTTTATTTATCACATCCTTCACAGCTTTTCTTACCAATTCGCCAGTCAGATCGCAAAGCCCCATAAGATAATCCGTAGTTTCAGCTCCGAGCTCTTTTCGTGAAGGCATCTTGTTATTTTTAACAAACTCGTAAAATACAATGGCTTCAACAAGCTCCTGCATTGCAACAGCATCCATTTCTGTGTCGTAAAACTTCAAAGGAAGTTTCTTTGCTTTTTCCTTTATCTCTTTTACCAGCTTATCAGCCGAACTTATGTCATCCCTCTGCACTGCATAGATTATCTGCTTGGAAAGCTGTATTATATCGCGGGACTGCCTTATCGTCTTCTCCCTTTCTTCATCAAATTTTTTCAGTTCTTTCCTGATGCTTTCAAAGTCATTTTTGTTGAGCATTTTATATCAAAATGCATGAAATCTCCCCTATTTATAAACCTTTTTAAAAACGAAAAGTTTATATACGAACTATAATAGTAAGACACTTAAATATGGCAACCTCTACATTTCGCGGAATAATAGAGTTTTTCGACAAAATAGGCATTTACGATGTAGTTCTGCCTTTCCTGCTTGTGTTTACTGTTGTCTTTGCAATTCTTGAAAAAACAAAGATTTTCGGAACAGAGGAGATTGGCGGTACAAAATACACAAAGAAGAACCTAAATGCAATGGCGTCTTTTGTTGTTGCGTTCCTTGTTGTTGCCTCAACAAAGCTTGTAAAAATAATAAACCAGGCATTAGGCAATGTTGTTGTGTTTTTAATAGTCATACTTTCTTTCCTGCTTTTAATAGGGTCATTCTTCAGCGAAGGCGAAGAGGTTATTCTTAAAGGCGCCTGGAGAACGGTTTTTATGTCCGCAACTTTGGTTGGAATAATACTGATTTTCCTGGCAGCAATACCGATGGAATCTGGAAATAGCTGGCTTGAATGGTTTTGGAATTGGATGAGTGATCACTGGCAGAATGACTGGGTTTCAGCAATAATTTTCATAATCGTGATAATTGTCTTCATCGCCCTGATAACAAGAGGTGGCGGCGGAAAGAAAAAAGAGGAAAAGAAAGATTAAAGGAGGTTAAAATGGTAAGTGGTGCTTTAGCAGATGTCATAACAAGGCTTGAAGATCTTGGCTTAACTGATGTTTTGTTGCCTTTCCTGCTGATCTTTACAATAATATTTGCAATATTCCAGAAATCGAAGATACTCGGGAGTGACAAGCAGAATTTCAACGTGATAATAGCATTGATAGTTTCCTTGCTTGTTGTAATTCCGCACGTTACAGGAAACTATCCTGCAAATGCAGATCCTGTGCAGATAATAAACCAGTCAATTCCGAATGTTGCCGTTGTAATAGTGGCGATATTGATGGTGCTCATGCTGATGGGTGTGTTTGGAGTTGAGTTTACATGGGCTGGCAAAATCACAGGCGGGATAGTTATACTTGCATTGCTAATTGTAATTGCGATTTTTGGGAAAGCAGCTAACTGGTGGGGGGAAGGCGTTTCATTGCCTTGGTGGCTCAGGTGGCTGGAAGATCCTAATACGCAGACATTGGTGGTTGTTATTATTGTATTCGGCATCATAATCTGGTTCATTACAAGAAGCGGACAGCAGACACAAGGATCCGGCTTCCTAGAGGAATTTGGTAAATTGTTTAGCAGAAAGTAAAAATGGCAGATATTTTATCCGGATTTAACCTGCTGGAGAATTTTTCCAGCATTTTTTCTTTTATTTTCATATGGGTTATTGTATATGCTATTGCAGAGTATACGAAACTTTTTGGCGAAAATAAAAGCATACATGCCATAATGGCATTAGCTATTGCTGTGATAACCTTGATGTTATCTGGAGTCATACAAGTAATAAACTTACTTATTCCATGGTTTACCCTGATGTTTATTTTCGCAGCGCTAGTAATAATGGCTTTCAAGTTTTTTGGCGTTACAGATGAAAATCTGCTCAGCACAATAATTGGGAAGGACAAGGTTGTTTTGTGGTGGATAATAACTATTGCAGTCATAATAATCCTTGGGGCAATCGGCAGGGTGTATTTCACAAGCGGAGGTTTGCTTGAGCCAAGAACAAACGAATCAATGATAATCGGCGCAAACGCAACAAGTGTCGGCACTCTTGGCCAGGGAGCATTCTGGGCAACGCTGTTTCACCCAAAGATCCTGGGGCTGATACTCATACTGCTGATAGCATCGTTCACAATAAGGCTTCTAAGCGGCTACGAAAGGCAGTAATGTACACTATCGCCTATACCTGCCAAAGGGCTGAAATTTAGTGCAACATCCTGAATGGAAATTCTAGAGTTCAGAAAAAGCCCGTAACATTTATATAGGTTCTATCGATACTGATTTATTGTGGCAACATTTGAAGATTTTCAGAGGTTAGATATACGGGTTGGCAGGATTGTAGAGATAGAAGATTTTCCAGAAGCAAGAAAGCCCTCCTACAAATTAAAGATTGATTTAGGAGAAGAAATCGGGATAAAGAAATCTTGCGCTCAACTTGTGAAGAATTATTCTAAAGACAATCTGAAAAATAGATTAGTTATGTGTGTAGTGAATTTTTCACCAAGACAAATCGGACCTGCAGCATCTGAAGTTTTAACTTTAGGAGTTCCTGGCGAGGATGGAGAGTGTGTTTTAATTGAGCCAGAACGAGATGTTCCAATTGGCGGAAAATTGTATTAGGGATTTTTCTGAATTGCATTTAACATATGCGATCGCTGTTAAGTCCCTGCGAATACTCAGAGAGGTCGAGAATTACGGAGCAATTAAGATAAGTAAGTTTTGCGACTTATTTTAAATTCTCAAATATCTTTTTAGGCTTTTTACGCCAATATACATCATATTCTTTCAAATCCTTAATTAATTTTTTAAAATTTCCTTTGAACTGAATACAACGATCATCTATATAAACAGTAGAAGGATATTTTACACTTGTTACTTCAATATCTGGAAATTTATTGCCTTTAAGCCATTTTTCGATTTTTCTTTTGTCCCTTGTCGTCCAGATAACAGGAGTGAATCCGGCTTTAATGAGCTTCTCAATAAATTCTTTTGCTCCATCAATTGGTTTACCAAGATAATCTTCTCCCTTCCAACCATCATAAGTAGAAATAACCCCATCAAAATCCACACTCACTATTCTTTCAGAGTTCCAATCCCTTGCATTCATATTATGTTATGGTTAACTAGATATTATATAAATTTATTGGTGCAAAACTTATTAGACTTGGCTATTTTTTAATGCTCTTTTCTTTCACTTTATCAGTCAGTCTGGAAAGCTCTCCAATGCTCTCGGTCAGCTGTGGCAGCACTTTCTGGAATACCTTGTCCATTGCCTTTACTTCAGACCCGACATTCTGGATGTTTTTGTCGTATTCTTCAACCTTGCCGATCATTGTTTGGTGAATTACATTTAGGTTGTTTCTCAGGTCATCAATCGCCTGCTCTAATTTGTTGATTCTCGCTTCAGTCTTTGTTTTCCATTCAATAACTTTGTTTATGTTCTTTACAAGCTCGTTCCATTTCTCATCTATTATTGCCTCTGCCAGTTCCTCTATCCTCTCAACATCAGTTGCAGCCTGCATTTGAGGCTGCTGCATGAATTCCTGCTGCGGCATCTGCGATTCCATGGGATTTTCCAGAGGAGGCATCTGATAAGGCTGGGCAGCGTCTACGCTTCCTTTTATATCTGCCTGCGACATTGCATCGAATATCTGGTCTGATGTGTAGCCGTCTCGCTGCAATGCCTGTATTGTCTGGTCATTTGAAAGCCCTTGCGCCCTCATATTGAGAACTTGGTCAACAGGTATTAATGGCGGTGCTTGCGCAGCTGGTTTTTTGCCGAAGAGAGGCATTGTCTATCACCTTTTTTTGAATATAGTTTGAATATAAATGCTATTACTAATATTTGTTTAAATAACTTTCTATTCTTTGTTTTGCGGAACAGCATCTAAAATCTCTTTAACTATTTTTTTAACTTCATTTCTCGTAACAAAATTAAGCGGCTGCCAAAGCTCTATGTATTTCTCAAGCACCTTGACGTCTTCTTCTTTTGCGCTGGATTTCAGCTCTTTTATTACTTCAAGCATCTTTTCTTTAACATCTGCTATTTCGTGCTTCATATCCATAATATCCGCATTTATTGTTTTAATCTCTTCTGCTATTTTTCTATTTGAAGACAGCATGTTTTGGTCGCTGACCTGAACTTTTTTTCTTAAATTGATGTAACCTTCCTCTAAAATCCTTAGTCTGCTGTTCATCCCTGTAATCTGCATTATTATATCAGAAGGCGCGCTAGGCGCGGCTTTTCCTTTTTTTTGGTCCATCCCGGGCGGAGGAGCCATTCCGGTTACAGGCCCCATTCCAGGGGGAATCATGCTTCCATTTGACATAGTAAAGTTATGATTGCTGTTGGTATTTATATTTTGCGATTATGCTGGATTAATTAACCTCGCATGTTTTTCCATTCCAGCATCTGTCTGCTCCGCAGTCGCAGCCATCAGTCAGCACAGCTGTGCAGAACACAGGCTCTTTGCTTCTTGCTTTAAAACAGGAATCTACGCAGCCATCCGGAAGAGCCTTCCATTCGCCGCCTGCTCTTGCGCATTCTTTCTGAGGATCATCGAGGACTTTGGAATTACCGGTTTTTTGCTGGCATCCGCTTATTATTACAGATGCAATCAGCCACAATAAAATCAAGTTTTTCATGTTCATTTCCACACTAACCTTATTTCTTACTGTTATTCCATGTCTTTGACTTATCCACAAATATCCACTCATCACACCATTCTTTCTTCATTATGCCATTTTCCATATTGATCGAAGGCAAGTAATTATGATGCCTTCTTATTGTATCAGTTACCCTTGTTGTTATTACCTCTATTATGGCATTTTCTCCGAGCTTCTCCTTGATGTGCATGATTATTCTGTTATTGAATTCATCTACCAACTCACTCTCGATCTCAGCATCTAAAATAAGAATTAAAGCTAAATGGCCGTCTTTCTCACCCAAATAAGACAGAGAGATATAATCTGCATTAAAACCCATCCATTTTTTGTCGTATTCGACGCTTTCCATATATTGCTGCCTCGTTATACCCAACTTAAATTTAATGATATAAAGCTGCTTTGCCTTGAACATTCCAGTTCCATGCTCACCTGTGTCTAGGCTCGTGAAATATTTTAGCAACCCCTCTTTTTCTAATTTTTTCCTTTTCCTGTTCACAGTCATAACAGGCACATTTGTCTTCTTTGCAATCTTGTTGTCGCTTATTCTCGTATTTTTTATGAGTTCTCTCACAATTTTTACTTCGTTTTGGTCTAATTCTCTCATTTTAGCTGGTTTTTTGTTATGTTTATATCAAAATAAGAAGGTCAAATATATAAATGTTATTGTTATCGGCTATATGCACAAATGCGCATTGATTACAATAAATGGGGACAACACACGCTAGCAGAAGCCCGTTATAATGGAAGAGAATCTGCGATACATATTAGGATACCTGCTCAAACTGTGATGGAAGCAAGAAGCTTATTCAAGAGCGACGATATTATCCGATTTGAGCCCCATATCGATTTAAAAAAACAGCCTTATCAATTCCACATCTTCAATGGGACAAACGGAGATTCCTACATCGCCAATGTTCCTTTTGAATATGTTAGGCAACTTCTTTGGCATCTTCATAAAAACCAGGAAGAAAGGGATATGCTGCTCAAGACTAACAAAATAATTCAATTTGAAGATTTTAAAAATGGGCATGAATTTTCAAAAAAGCCAGGAAAGGTCTGGCTATATGTCGGGCATGAAAAATATGGCTTATTCGACTTAACAGATGAAAGCAGATTCAATATTGTGCAACTTCATAGAGCTGCTCTTTACGGAACTTTCTTAAAGGATGTAGATTGTATCTTCAAAGAGAAAGATATCAGCGATGCTCTGCCCAGTAATGTTAAACTTGATGTAGACAAAGGAGTTTCGTTGAGGAATGCTGTTGAGCGGTCACTTGATCTTCGCACTGACGGCGAATACACAATTCATTCTGTACTTGAATCCCTGAGCTTAATTGTCGATGAAGAAGATCCGAGGTTAAAAAAAATCAGATTGAAGGTCTGCAAAGAGCACAACCCGGAAATATACTGGACCGATTACAGGGGAAGGAGAATATACAGGGTAATTGACCCTGAGCACCCTGAAAAAAACAGGCTTAAAAAGGAACTCGAAAACATTGTTGAAAAAGAATGCCCGATTTGCGAAGAAGCTAAGATACTAGTTTGACTTTCTCCCCGCCATTGATGGCGTTTATTATGATCTGCCCTATCTTGTTGTCTTTCTTTATCTTTATAATCCCTGTTTTTCCAACTTTTGCAGTCAATAAGAAATCATCGCCGACATAAACATCCACATCATTGTTCTGCATCCTGATATCAAGGTAGAAAACAACCATATTCTTTTTTATCCTTACATCGTACTGCAGTTGGCGCTTCTCTGCGTTCTCCGCTGCATTGCTTGTTTCTTTTTTAGCCCCCAATTCCTGCACATCAATGCTGATCCCGAGCCTTTTCTCAATTTCAGAAATAGTCTTTCCTTCCTTGCCGATTATCCTTGCAATATTATTCTCAGGAACTCTGACAATGCACTTGCCCTCACTGACAATATCCACTTCAACATCATCTGCGTATTTCCTTAATTCCTGCATTATTGTCCTTGCAGCAAGCTCATGAGTTGCAGATCTTGCCTGGACGCGGACAGGAACAACAACAGTTTCCTCTCCATAGCTGTAAAGCTCGTATTCCAGCTTTTTGGTTTCAAAGTCAGTCACAACAACAACAGGCCTTGACAGGTCAGCTTCAGTCATCCCTGAAGGAACCTTGACAACCATCTGCAGGCTTAAAACTTTGTTTATGAAGCCGTTTTTAATGAAAATAACAGTGTCAATTATCTGCGGAATAACTCCCAATTCAATTCTTCCGACAAATCTCTGTATTGCATCTATCGGATTGGTAGCATGAACAACCCCTGCCATGCCAACTCCTGCTAATCTTAAATCAGCGAATAATTGAAAATCTCCTGTATTTCTCATCTCATCAAATATTGTATAATCAGGCCTCGACAGTAAAAGAATGTCATGTATTTCCTGGGCATCTCCGTGCGAGATCGCATACTGCGTTATATTGTCCGGCAGAATAAGGTCTCGCGGAGCTTCAACGGTTTTTATTATCTTGTTCTGGGATGCGTAATATTCTGCAAGAGCCATTGCAAATGTTGATTTTCCCATTCCTGGGGCTCCGGCAATTAAAATGCCCTCTGCCTGCTCAGCAACCCTCTGCTTCAGCTTGTCGCTCATTTTATAATCATCAAGATTCAGCTTTTTGACAGGCTTTACAGCAGTTATCTCCCACCCGTCTGAGAATGGCGGCTTTGTAACAACTATCCTGAACAACCCAAGCTGCACAATTGTGCTTCCTGGCCTTTCAATCTCAATGAAGCTGTCTTTCCTTATTCCTGCTTCCTCTATTATTTCCCTGCTTATATCCTGAATGTCATCCCTTGTCAAAAGTTTTTCGCCTATTGCCATAAACTGCCAGTTTCCGGGCATTCCCTTTTTAGCAAAAGGCAGCACATTCTCCCTCAAATGGGCAGACATTGTTGTTTCATCAAAATAGCTTTCAAGCCTTAATTTTTTGATCAGCTGCTCGACTTTTACATAAATTGTCTTTATGCTCTTTGTTTCAGCAATCCTTGCCTGTATCTTGTCTGCTGTGAACAATGTGCCGTCAGCTTCATAGGCAAGATCGCGTATCATTGCATCTATTTCGCCCAAAGAGGCGTATTTTATCTCTGCTGCGCTTGGCTTCTTTCCTGCAAACTCAAGCTTGAAGCCCAATTTTCCAGTTAATTCCTTTATCTTCTGAAGCTCTTCAATTCCCAAGAAACCCATTGCCTTGTTCTGGTTTGCCTGATGCTCAAGCTCTGCAACAACAGCTTCATGGATTATGATCGTCTCAGGCTTTATTTCGCCTTTGTTTAATTTCTGAGAAACTAATCCTTCAATTATCACAGATGTATCAGGAATTAGTTTTTCAATTATTTCATTATTTTCAGTTTTTTCTTTTTGCAGTTTTTTTGATTTTTCTTTTGCCATATTACCTTGTTTTATTGTTTTGTTTATTAATGTTATTATTTAAACCCAAACAATCCCCTGAAAAACAGCCTTATATTCTGCCACAATGTAAGATCAACGAGCCTTATCCTGAACTCTTTTTCTTCCTTGTAGCTTTTGCCATTTTTGTCTTCATAAGTTATTATTATTTTGATCGTATTTTCCTTTGAAAGCTCTGCTCCCTTAATTCTAATTTTAATCTTCTGGTCATTTGCAAGCTCTCCTAATTGCCATTTTTGCAGATCCTTATTTCTCCAGTACTCGATTGCAGTATTTTTTGGATTTGACAGCGAATTCTTCTTTATTAAAAATGAAATATTAACAACGTCATTGAATTTCATCTCCGAAGGATATTCTAAGTCATCTATCGATAAAGAAGGCTTATCTAAGCCCATAATCTCCAAATAAGCTGCTTTTGAAACATCGCTATTCTTTGCTTCTGCAATAATTATGTTTTTTCCAGCTTTATCAACAACAACTTCAAAAATTGCTTCTTTTTCCTCGCTTATTCCCAAATCTATAGATCTACAATCAGCTTTAATGCAAACATTAAGGTCATTGAGCATTATATTTCCTGTATTCTTTATTCTGCAATTAACATCAGCTGTTCCGAGATAAGCTTCTTTTTCAGAGCTACAGTTTAAAGTGATGCTCTTTGAGTAACTCTTTTTCTCTTCTTCTGTTTTTTGTTTCAATATATTGTTCACACCATCATAAGAATAAGCATACTCATCAGGATATGCATTAAACTTTGTTTCTGCGCTTATATTCTGCGAAGAATAAACAAGAATTGGAAATTCAAAGTAAACATTGCCCTGCTGCAGGCCTTCCTCTACTTTTATCATCCAGTAAAGCATCTTTTTCTCGTATGGCTTCAGCAGTATTTTCTGTTCTCTTGCAGTTATATTCTGGATATTTGAAGTCTTGGCAAGGAAAAAAGCTTCTGTTACATAATGATCCCTTAAATTTTCAACTTCTGCCTCAGCAAGGTTGTAAGAGCCATAGCCGACTTTATCATAAAGCATTTTTGCTGAAACAGCAGTATAATCCGGATTTTTCTCTCTATTGTTTATTATTGAAGCCTCAACATGTAATTTGCCTGCCTCGATCTGTATATTGCGGCCGCTTGACTCGTATTTTGTTGTTACATCATCAGGATCTGCTGCTGCATTCAGCTTTATATGGCCGGCATCCATATATCCGTACTGCCCATATGTTGGATCAAAAGGGATCCACCCATATTCCGGGAAATAAACTTCAGTCCATCCGTGAAATCCCCATCTCTCCTTGAACAATGGCGAGTTTGTATAAGAAATGCCAGAAACAAATCTTGCCGGAATTCCCAATGAGCGGAGCATTGCAATAAGCAAGACAGACAATTCATCGCATACGCCTTCCCTGTTCTCCAGCACCCAGGAAGCATTCTGGCTTACATCTGCAGTTAACGTGCTTAAATCATACTTTATGTTTTTTGTGACCCATGATGCAGCCTTATAGGCAACAACGTACAGGTCAGTTTCACCTTCTGCAAGGCTTGATGCCATGTTTATTATATCAGGATCACCTGAGTCTATCTTTGTTGATGGCTTTGTGTAAACAATGACATCTTCAGGCAGTGTTTTTATTGGGAAATCTGCCTTTTTCCTTATTTCAAGATAACTGCTGCTTGTTTCTATCTGTGAATTTAAAGCAAAGTTCAAATTGGTTTTTTCAGGATTCTTCCACAGGTATTTCAAAGAGCCATTCTCTTCTGCAGCATCAGGCACAGTTATAAGGCTGAGAGTCTTCTGCCTGTAATCATCTCTCGGCATGAAAGGCAGCAGAACAGAAACATGATCTACATAATAAGAATAAGATGTCGGAGTTATATTCACTGCAGAATTCAGGCCAAGGCTTATTGTTAAATACCTGCTTTCCTGGACTGCCCTGTCTTCAGACAAGGCTGAAACTAAGAGAATATTTATTAAAAATAGAAATGTTAAAATAATTGAAGTCTTCTTCATAAGAAAATGGTCTTTATTTAGTATTTAAAGGTTTTTGAAAATGTTGAAGCAACCTCTTGCACCATGACATAAACGAAGAAAGATATTTAAACTTGCTGAATCCAATAATGGTGAAATCATGAAAAAAGAGCTATTTTTTGCTTCAATAATTTTCTTTGCTATCTTGATTGCTGGCTGCGGATCTGGGTCAGGCGCATTGCCTGCAGCGCTGTCAGGTCAGGATTATTCTTATGATATGCCCGCGCCGTCTGGAGGCAAAGGGCCGTTCATCTGCGCTGCAACGCCCGATTCAGCGATTCCAGCTGGCCTTAACTTCAACGGGTGTAAGCTTACGGGAACTGCTCCAACACTCTTAGGGGTATCTGAGAAAATATTCTCCTTTAAGTTCTCTATTGTTGATTCAACAGGAAAGGCTTATGGCCCTTTTGATGCAAAGCTGCCGGTCAGCGTAGGGCCTCCTGAGTTTTCACCTACAAAACTGCCAGAAGCAGGCATAGGTATGGATTATGCATTCAGTTTCTGCGATAATCCTGCTGCATTGGACTGCACAAGCAGCTATTCGGTTTCAGGCGGTGCTGGCGCTCCTTATACTTTTTCTGCTGCTGGACTGCCGCTTGGTCTCTTTCTCAGCCCGAATGGAGAGCTGAGCGGGAAGATACCAAAAGAGGCACAGGAAGGAGAGCGAACATTCAGGGTATGCGCAATAGACTCAGCGCGTGTTGAGGACTGCAAGGATGTTAAGCTGAGCATAAAGAAAAATACTGCACTGAAATACAGATTAGTCTTAAAATCAACCAAAACTTATAGTGGAGAAGTGGTTAACTTCAATTATTGCGGCGGATCTGCAAAGGAGGATGGCTCAATAATATTTGAGATTGATGAAGTTATTGTGCTGACACAGCCTCCTAGTTCGTGGAACCAAAATACCCCATATACTTCTAACGAATATGACGTCATAACAGACGAATACGGCTACACTTCTACAGACAATGTCAGGCATCTGCAAGTGCCTATGAAAGCATCCGGCAGCGCTGCAACTTCCTATGATTTTTGCGAATACAGCACTACTGAATGCAATTCAGATTCTTTCAGCGCCAGTTATGGCATCAAAGTCCCGATAGAAATGACATTAGATGCATCCGGCCTTACAGTATATATTGATAATCCTTATGTCAAAGATAATCCGCATCTTGAAGCAGGGGACATCTCCCAGATGACTTGCAGCAGCCCCGGCATTGCAGAATATATCCTGAAAAAAATGGCAGTAGAATCGCCATTTGTCCGCGAAAATAGTTACAGGAAGGCAGTTTTCGATGCCAATGGCGGCACACTTGCAGGTCAATATGAAGATATGAACCCTTATACTTATGCTTTTGGAGCAGCTTCAGGAAGAACATCGAGGCATCTGGAATGGACGCTGGCTGTGGAGATAATTAAGTAGGCTTTTGGCAAACCAGGATCTTGACCTGATTATGAAAACGGGATTTTTCTGCAGTATGACAAATTCAAAGATAAATTTAAATAAAATGATGTTTCTTCCTTAATTATGAAGGGTGTAATCAAAGCAATCAAAGGAAGAAGGGCTGTAAGGAAGTACAAGAATAAAGAAATCCCCGAAAATATAATAAATGAAATAATCGAGGCAGGCCGCTATGCCCCTTCTGCAATGAACAGGCAGCCATGGAATTTTATTGTCATAACAAACAAAAAACTCATCAAAGAGCTTTCAGATGCCATGACAAAAAAGCTCCTTAATATCTCAACCAGAATAAAAGAAAGAATGAAGACAATGGAAGACCCTGTTTTTTATTCTGCTCCGCTTCTTGTATTTGTACTGAGCGAAGAAGGCAATGAATGGGCCTATGCAGACTGCGGCATATGCAGCCAGAACATGATGCTTGCTGCTTATTCTCTTGGGATTGCGAGCTGCTTCATAGGAATGGCGAAGCATATTGAAGGTGAGAATATCCTGAAGAAATTGAACATTCCTGATGGCTATAAGATGATCAACGCAGTTGTCTTCGGCTATGCAGATGAGAAGCCGGATCTGAAGGAAAGGAAAAAAGATAATATTATGCGGATAAAGTAATTTATTCAATATTTAAAGTCTACTCACTAATTTTTCCAACTCCGGCGTTGTCCTTATAAGTTTGTCCAATGACAGAAAATAATCGATGTAATATGCTAAGCCAGGTGACTCTGCATATTTTTGCGGGTCTTTTTTTAATTTTAAGAATTCTGTTTGTAAGTCTGAAAATTCGTCTATTGTTAAAAGTCTAATATTTTTGCCTAATCTTTTTCTGATATCTTTTGAAAAAACAGTCATCTTATGATCAGAAAAAAAGTTTTTCTTTTCAACATCATAAAATCCAACCTTATGTCCGTAGGAATGTGCTAAACTCCTTTCATAACATGTGTCTCTTAAAGGCCACCCTTCTCCGTTCCATGTTCCTTCTATCATTCTCCCTTCATTCAATATGATCTCAAAATAATTCGACTTTTCTCTTACAAATACAAGCCCCTCAGGTAATGCAGGATATATTCTCTTGCGAATATGCTCTATGACTCCTTCTGGAGTGAATGTTGTAATGTCTTTATCAGGTGTTTTAACATACAATAGGGCAGTGCATACAGGGCATTTATAGGCAATGATCTCAACGGGAATTGGCTTTAATTTCTTTTTCTCTTGCATTTTAGTAATTTTATTTTCTAACATTTTTAACTCTTGTTTTTATTTTAACAAATCGTCTAGTATTCTCTCAAGCATTTTCTCTTCTTTAATTTCATTTATTTCACATAAAAGTTTTATAACCCCTCTTTCAGCACTGGTAGAATCGCTATTAAACCAATCGTCAATAAAGTTTTGAACGACATTCACGCTTAATAATTCAATATCTGATGTTCCATTCGTTAAAGATAAACCATAATAAGTATTAACATTATGAAGTTCTCCCTTAGGAATCTTTTCACCATAATGAAGCAGAAGGTTATAACTACCAAATCCCCCAGTAGCAATATAGATGTTCCTTCTCTTTGCATATTCTGTTATTTGAGGTATTTTTGCGATGTCGTCTAATACATTCAAACCACCTATCGCTTCGCTCAACATTCTTTGTTTTTTAATTTGTTCTTCTTTATCTCGTTGGTCAACTTCTCTTATTTTTTCAGTTAATCTTTTCAATTTTTCCATTTTAATTACTCCTAAACAATAATTACTGCAAAATGCCTTAATATTTATATTTAATGGGTAAACTTCTTTACCACAAATAGAAAGCTTTAAAAACATGAAATAATCTCCAAACACCATGGTCGAAACAGAAGCATTGGAAAGCCTGGGTCTGACAAGAAATGAGGCAATTGTTTACATTACGCTATTGGATCTTAGCAAAGCTCATATTGGCAGGATTGCAGAAAGAACAAGAATGCACAGAAGAACCATCTATGATTGCTTAGAGAGGCTTATTGACCGCGGCCTTGTAAGCTTCATAATGGAAGGAAAATCCAGATTTTTCATTGCTGCAAGCCCGCAAAAATTAAAAGAGATTGTCAAGGAAAAAGAAGCAAACATCGAGAATGTTCTGCCAAAGCTATTTGAAATAGCGCAGCAGTCAAAGGCAATAACTGATGTAACTGTTCATAAAGGCAAAGAAGGCTTGAAAAATATAATGGAAGACATAATCAAGAGCAAGCCAAAAATATGGTATTCCCTGACATCTGCCGGGAAAGCAACTGAAGTTCTTCCATTTTACCTTCCTCAATTTCATGAGAGAAGAATAAAAGAAAACATCAAACTATACATCATTTTTGGCAAAAATAAAGAAGCAATTAAAAGGGCAAAGGAGCTTAAAAAGCTTAAATTAACAGAAGCCAGGCTCATTGGCACAAAATACGTTATCCCAATATCAATTTGGCTCTACAATAATAAAGTTGCCTTTATGCTGTGGGAGTCTGAAACAGGGATTTTGATTGAAAATAAAGGAACAGCGGATACGTTCAAGAATTATTTTAAAGTTCTATGGGGCGCATCAAAATAAAACGCCGAGGGGGAGATTTGAACTCCCGAGCCCTTGCGGGCACTGAATCTTCACGGTACTTGTGGTAATCGTAAGCACCAAGCGTACTTAGCAATCTTCCGCCATGCTCCAGATGGAAGGCATGTCAGCGCAGTACCAGGTTGTGCCACCTCGGCATAAAGATCAGATATTCTTTGTTTGTTTATAAATATTTTTGTTATGTGTTGCGCTTGATTATTTTTACAACACCCTTATAAGCATCAACTTCAATTTCATCGCCAGTCTTCAGGGCCAAGGTTATATGTTTAATTCCAACAATGCAGGGTATTTTCATCTCTCTGCTGATTATTGCTGCATGGCTGGTTATGCCTCCTTTTTCTGCAATTACTGCTTTTGCTTTTTTTAGAAATGGAACATAATCTGGCGTTGTATTTGATGTTACAAGTATTTCTTTATCATTTAGTTTGTGTAGCTCTTTTACGCTTAAAATAACATTTACTGCGCCCCTTATTTTACCCCCATAAGCAGGCCTGCCAGAGAAAGTCGTTTGACCAGATATACTAAAGGGTGCAATTTCCTGTTCAAACTTACATCCATCATCTCCTGTGCGCATTTCGTAATTGCCATTGTGGTAATAGCATACAATTTTTTTCTTTCTATTAATTAACTCTTTCCTTGAGATTGTAATTTTATCTAACTGGATTAGCTCTTGGCCAGTCAACAGCGATATTTCTTCTTTACTCAGCCCCTTCTTCGCGCGCATCTCATCAAAAAGTTCATTTATGTAATAGCTGGCTTCTATAGCTGTCCTTTTCCTTGTATCCTGCACAAAGGTTATGAATTCCACCATGTTGGCCAGGGTTTTAAGCCGTTTATATTTATTGCCTTCTAATGAATTTAAAAAAATGTGCTTATTAGCTATATTGCGCTCTTCAGTTAGTTTTAATGACTTGAGCTTATTAAGGAAAAATCCCTCATCCAAGTATTTTGTATCTACGTAATTGTTGTTTAACCAAAAATACTTCTTTACGTGATCTTTGAGAAGTTGCCTGAAATTTGGCTTTTTTGATATTGCTAGCAACTCTCTTTCTTCCCTCAGCAAAAAAGAGTCTCTGGGAATTGAAAGCAGGCTTATTATCTTGCCATATTCTTCCCGAAACTGTTTTTTTATCTCTTCATCAAAATCTTTCTCAACAAATTCAATGGAAAGTTCGGGGATCATGACTATGGCGAAGTACCTGACATAGCTATCATAAATTTCTTTGAACAGCACACTCAATGATTTTATGCTTCTGTCCTTTATAGTTTCAACTTTTCTTGCAGAGTTTAGCAATTGATTGCCTCGTTCCATCATGATCTTTTCAGTTTTCTTCAGAAATTCAGGATTTTTCATGCATTTAGCCAATAATTTCTGTGCGCCTTCTCTTAAATCAGGCTCTGAGTAACAGGCTCTTACAGAGTACACATTAGTAACGCTAAACATCAAGTTTCTGATTTTTCTATTATAGTAGCTGTCATGCTCTTTTAAGCAGGCGAGCAAAATGCTCATAATATACAACATAACTCTCTGATTCGGAACGTCATGATACCAATTTTTATTTTGAAGTTTTGCCATAGTTATGATGCGTTCCTCTTGATTATTTTTACAACTCCCCTGTTTGCATCAACCTCTACCAAATCTCCATCCTTGAATGTCTTGGTTGCAATTTTAGTTCCTATTATGCACGGCTTATTCATTTCTCTTGCGACAATTGCAGCATGGCATGTAAGGCCGCCTTCGTCTGTAACAAAAGCTGATGCCTTCGCCATTGCTGGCGCAAACGCCGGAAATGTCATCTGAGTAACAAGTATATCTCCTTGCTTGACTTTGTCGATTTCCGATACTTTAAGGACTATTTTTACTGCTCCTTTCACATTTCCTTTGCAAGCAACAATACCCTCGACATAATCCGCCTTCTGGTTCTTTCTCTCCTTCAGTATTGGCTCTTCACTGAAACTGCTGTCATTGCCATAGCATGCAAGCGTATAGCTCTTCCCGTATCTTTTAGGCTTTTTTCTTATCAGGCTCTGCACAGTATAGTGCTTCATATCCGAATAAGGAATCTCATAGTAATCAGCGACTTTTTTGAATACTGGCCTTGAGAGGCACATCAGTTCATAGAATACATCTGTCCTGGCTGTCCTGAAGAACACAAGCTCCTCTACTTCCTTGAATAATTTTTTCAGTTCTTTTGGTATCTTTACTTTCTTATGCAGTTCATCAGACTTAATCTCTTTCTTTAGTTTTTTCATGTCCTCTTCGCTGAATGGCTCATCATCAAAGTCTCTCATCTTGAGCCATCCAAATTCTTCTGAGACTCTTTTTGGAGAAATGCCTTTTCTTAGTGCCGCTTCCATAAGCGCATGAGAATTCTTCTTTGATGGAAAGCTTGCGTCACCTATGAAGCCATCAACATTTTCCTTTACATACTTTGGCACTTCTTTGCTAAGTCTCTTCTGATATACTTCTTCAAGCCCATGCGCCAGCCATATAAAGGTTGTAACGGTTGTAAGTATATTGTAAATTTCTTCAAACTGTGCTATCGTGTCCCCATCTTTTTTTGCAAGGCATTTTATCCTCTTTTTCTTTTCGTCGTGGAATTTCTTCAGCGATTTTGTTACGTCAAATATGGAATGCTTCTTCAGGTATATCTCCAGCTTTTTTGCCATGTCATCCCAAACTTCCTGGATTTTGTACCAAAAATGATTCTGCTGAAGTATTGCCCTGCATTCTACGCCAGAAACCCCTATTTTTTTGAAAAATTCTTTCTTAATTCCATCCTGAAATAAAGACAATGTAAATGGGCTGAAATGCCTCTCTAGCCAGGGCTTCCACGACAAGGATAAAATCTTTTCTTTTATATCTTTTTTCACTTTATTTTCCTTACAATTCCTTTATTTGCATCTATCCTAATGCAGTCACAGGCCTTGCCTGCAGTATGTAGATCTTCCCTGCTTCAATTGCCCATTCAATGTCCATTGGAATGCCGTAATGCTTTTCGATTTCCTTTGTGAACTTTGTCAGCCCTTTGGCTTCATTCTCATTCAGAACTTCAATATGCCCGTGGCTTATATTTCTTTTTTCTGTTTTCCCTCTTTTGCTCCTATAGTAGCCCCACTCCAGCTTTGATATGTTTTTGCTCTTTATCTTGTGCGTTCCTTTGTCAATTACATAGGAATGGGGAGTCAATGATCCAAGAACAACAGCCTCTCCAAGCCCGTAAGCCCCTTCAATAATTATCTCTTCCTTATTTTGAGTTACAGGGTTTACAGAAAATATGACTCCTGCCTTGTCTGCATTGACCATCTTCTGGACAACAACAGCTAAAAACACCTTTTCATGCGGAAAGTTATTTTTAACCCTGTAATAGATCGCCCTCGGCGTAAACAATGAGGCAAAGCATTTCTGCACAGCTTCCAAAACCTCTTTTTCTCCCTTAACATTCAAAAAGGTTTCCTGCTGGCCTGCAAAGCTTGCATCCGGCAAATCTTCTGCTGTTGCCGAGCTTCTTACTGCAACAAAATCATTCATTGCAGAATACTGCTTTTTTATGTCCTCAACAAGATTTTTTGGCATACGGGATTTCATAATAAGCTCTCTTACTTTTTCTGCTGTTTTATTCAGCTGCCCGGTATTTTCAACATCAAGGGCTTTAAGCATTTTTTGGATCTTCTCATTAATTCCTGCTTCTGTTACAAATCTCTCATATGCCATTGCTGTAATTACAAACCCATCAGGAACAGGAAGCCCCATGCTTGCCAGTTCGCCTAAATTTGCAGCCTTTCCTCCGACAATAGGAATGTCTTCTTTCCTTATGTCCTTAAACAGCTTTATATTTGTCATTGGATCCTCGCTTTAAGGAGATTACATTCTTTTTGTCTATAAAGCTTTCTGTTTTGCCCAATATTTTTACTCAACATGCATCGGGTTATTTACCAAAGTATAGAATTCTTTTTTCATTGGCGACTTTTCTGCCTCGGGATTAAAAAGGTACAGTCTCTTTATTCCCTTTCCTGTGTCTTTAAAGGAAATATTTGCTTCATGTGCTGCTGATAGCCTTTGTTCAGAATCATCAACATAAGTTTCTAGGCTCTCAAAACCCGATAAATATTTGATAAGCTGCTGATAAACTTCAGGGTTCTCTTTGCCTATTCCTTCTTTGAGGCCGCCATATTTTATGATATCGGTAAGTGTTATTATAGAATCGTTAGGAAAAATTTTGCTGATTCCAGTCTCCTTTGTTTGTGATGCCATAGTATCATGCGGCACAGTTGTAAATATAAGAGGTTTATAGCCTTCTGCCAAATCCTTATTTAGCCTTTCCTCTATGCCGGGAATTAACTTGGCAGGAAACAGCCCTTTTTGTATCGCCTCTTCATATAATTCCACTACAGCAGGCCTATATTGGTCTTTCTTGCTTCTATCCTTTTTTCCTAAAATACAATAGTCAAAATAAAGCTTCGGATCCTTGGCTTTAAGAAAATCGAAAAATGGAGCAATATCCATTATTGGCCCATTATAATCGTAAATTTTTGCTTTTGCCATATCATATGGGAAGATGTTAGACTATTTAAATCTTTCGTTTTTATATCACCAATAAGTGGTTACAATATCCTAACAATGCCCTTATTTGCATCAACTTCAACCAAATCGCCGTCTTTAAGTGCTTTTGTAGCTATTCTAGTGCCGATGATGCAAGGCTTCTGCATCTCCCTGGCTATTATAGCAGCATGGCTGGTAATGCCGCCTTCATCTGTTATTATTGCAGCAGCTCTGGCTATTGCACCCGTGTATCTTGGAGAAGTCATGCTTGCAACCAGGATATCTCCTTTCTTTACTTTTTTCAAATCCGGGAATTTTCTGATAATCCTGGCAATGCCGTTTGCTTTTCCTGCACAGGCCGCCATGCCATTCAATATTTTTGTGGTTTTAGAAGCGCTTTCTGCCTGTATGCTTTGGCTGAATAATGTGCGCGCCTTGACGCCCGTATAGAATTCTGAGTTAAGCGGCCAGGTATAAGCTAAGAGAAATCTTTGTCTGAGCTTAACATCCTTTTTATTTACTATAAACTTAGTTAATTCAGCAGGCAATAGGTAACGCACATCCTGCGACGAGCAATTATGCCTCTTAGCAAGCTCACGATATAATTTATCCAGCTGAAAATGCACATAATCATCACTTGTATTCCTTAAATCTTTAGTATATGCTATTAAAGACAATACATTAAAGATTTGCTGCTCTGATTTACTTAGCTTAGATAGGATCTTTTGTTTTGATGCGGCAGGTTTTGGGGCTTCTGTATTGCGGATTTCATCCAATACCTCTTTTGTTGTGATTAATGGACCGGCGTAATCATAGCCAACCCAACCCCATTTTTCAATAAAAGCTTTAATGTCTTTGTTCAGCTGCTGTGATTTTGCAGGATCTTTGCCATATTTTTTGGCTAATCTGCTAATTTCTTTTGCACGCTGCGTAGTTGGCGTCTCTTTATCCGGCTGAATCAATATAGATAACGCTGTTTCCAAACCAGATATCCTTCTTTTTCTGAGTATCTCTAAAGCTTTGCTGTGAATAGCCTGCGTACACCACGTAATAAAACCATATAGAAACATCTCTTTATACATTCCAATAATCTTTGTGTGCAAATTTATAAGTTGTTTATCTGATAACTGAGATATATTCGTGGCTTGCGAGGCTGCATGCTTGGCTGTCTTACATGCTTGTTCAAGTTTTTTAATATGCGCATATGCTTTTTTAGAAAGTAAAAGTTGGGTGACATATTCCGCAGCCTTCCGATATTCATCAGTACGAAAATAACAGACATATTCACGCTTATTCCATACCTGCAACCCAGGAACGCCAGTTGAGTATAGTTTTATTGCCTGCTGGCCAGCGAGAATTTCAAATTTATACCATACGGGAAGCAAAGGGACATTATCCCGCTTCGCAATTAAAGACCATTCTTCTTTTTTATTCATGTTTATTGCCTTCTATTTAGTAATCTTTCTCACAATACCCTTGTCTGCATCAACTTCAACTAAATCTCCATCCTTTAAAACCTTTGTAGCTATTTTAGTGCTCATAATGCTGGGGATTTTGAGTTCTCGGGCCACAACCGCAATATGGGAAAGCGCACCTCCTTCATCTGTGATTATAGCTGCGAATTTACTAAGGAGAGGTGTATCTTCCGGTTTTGTTATAGTTGTTACTAGCACATATCCCGGTTTGGCGGTTTTTACTCCGTGGAACGCTTTATAAACCTTCCCCACAACCTTTCCAGGATAAGCAGTTGTTCCTTTTAAAACACTCATATTGCTTTTAGCGTTAATGAATTGTTCGTAAACACCATTAACAATTTCCTTATCTGTAATAATGTTATCCTTATTTTTGTGAAAAAGATATAAATAGCCTCTTCTTCTTTTTGATAGTTCAGATAATTGGGCCTTAGAGATTTTTTTCTCTTTTAAAAATTTCTTAAATTCCTTCAAGGTCAAATACCTTAATAAATCCCCTTCAAAAATAGATTTCCCGATTTTTTCTGCGCACTTTTTAATCAACGGCTCTATTTTAAGGTATATCAGGTTAGCAACAGCATCTTTATCTTTAGCAATCAAATAAGTGAATTTTCCCAATTTTTTGGCCCGGTCTTCGTCATTTTTTACATATCTCATTATTGAATTAAAAAATCCAATTTGAGCAAGAACCCTGGGATATATTTGGAATGCAACTTTTAAAACTTTGAAAATATCTCTTTCTTTTTTAATTTGCTCAAAAAGATTAGTGTCTTTATCGAAGAGGGCTTTTAATTTTTTATTCAGGGATCTCAACTCGCTCACTTTAATTTTTTTATTAAACAAATTTCCTGCCTTTTCTTCATTAATCAAGAAATAAGCTATGTCACCTTTCCCTATGTTTCCCATAGTCCCATAAGAATATCCTATTTCTTTTTTAAGGATATTATTATAGCCAAAAAATATGCAACTGGCAGTTATTAATGGAAGTTTTCTTGAGCTGGCATGAACCAACCCGTTATCTTTAATGATTTTTATATACTCATCTGCCTTCTTCATTTTCGTCCTTTTCATGGTTGTTCCTTATTCTTTATTAATTTTCTTATTTTTCACTGAAAAACTCATTCAAAAGAAAAACGCTTATAAATAAACTTAATATCCCATTCTATATAGCGGGGTAGGGCAGAGTGTTAAGCTTTGTCTTGCACGCCCAATCAGGAGTGCCCGTTGGGCTCATAACCCAGAGGTCGGAAGTTCAAAATCCAAAAGGATGAAATTCTTCCCCCCGCTATTCTTTTTTCAGCCTTTCCACGATCTCTTCTGCAACACCATC